>CAZTLZ010000098.1:0-12996 GCA_964614665.1 uncultured Maribacter sp. | reverse complement strand
CCCTGCTTGTAAGGCAGGTGCTCTGAACCAACTGAGCTAAGAGCCCTAAAAGGGATTGCAAATATAGGATTGTTTTTTCTTTGACCAAAAGAAAAAATTAGAAAAGTCAAACCACCTCTGCGACGGTAAATGTACTTCCGCCTATAAAAATAAAATCGTTTGGTCTAGCCGATTGGATTGCCGCTCTTTTGGCTTTTTCGACTGATTGATAAGAATGGGCTTTCAGCCCTAATTTTTTCGCTTTTTCGAATAGTATCTCCACATCCATTCCTCTAGGAATATCCGGTCTTGCCAAATAGTACGAGGCATCTATCGGAAACAGTGGCAAAAGGGCATCGAGATTTTTGTCATTCACGAAACCAAGTACTATGTGTAAATTATCAAATTGCTGTTGCTTTAACTGCCTAACAACCAAACTCAAACCTTCGGTATTATGCGCTGTATCGCAGACTACCATCGGTTGTCTTTGAAGTATTTGCCAGCGCCCCAAGAACCCGGTTGTGTCTGAAACATTCAAGAGTCCATCTTTAATATGCTTTTCAAAAACTTTGAATCCCTTTAATTCAGATAAAACGGCAACCACCCCCTTAATATTCTTGGATTGATATTCTCCCAAAAGGGATGTTTCAAATTCATCATGGACGGTATCTTCCGCGAATACGATCTTAGCCTTTCGTATTTCCGCTATGGAAACAAAGGTTTCCACAAGCTCTTCTTGGGTCTCGCTTATCACAACGGGAACATTTTCCTTTATTATCCCAGCCTTTTCAAAAGCTATCTCTTTCAATGTTTTACCCAGAATGTCAACATGGTCAAGACCTATATTGGTAATCAACGAAACCTCTGGAGTAATTATATTCGTAGAATCCAGTCTTCCGCCAAGGCCTACTTCAATTATGGCAATGTCCACACTTTGGGTTGCAAAGTAATCAAATGCCAGACCAACGCTCATTTCAAAAAAAGAAAGTTGGTGCGTTTCTATAAAAACCTGATGTTCCTGAATGAAATTCATGACAGCAGACTTCGAAATCGGAGTTCCGTTTATCTTGATTCGCTCACGATAATCTTTTAGGTGAGGAGAAGTATATAAGCCTACTTGATATCCTGCTTCCTGAAGTATTGCAGATAACATATGACTGCTAGAACCCTTGCCATTAGTACCGGCGACATGAATGCTTTTGAATTTTTTCTCGGGAAAATCCAAATGCCCTGAAAACTGAAGTATTTTATCGAGTTTATGGTTAAGTGCACTTTTTCCTTGTTTTTGATACATAGGAAGTTGAGCGAACATCCACCTTAAAGTTTCTTTGTAGGTCACTCTCCCAACTTGAAATTCACCACAACAAAACCTACTTGCTGACTTGGCGCATTGGAATCTAAATTCCATTTGTGCAAAAAGGCGGTTTTCTTAGCAGGCTCCAATAAACACGGATTATTATTGGTTGTGCCTTTTACACCAGGCGTAGCACTTACCACTCTACCGTTCTTATCAACGATAATTTTGACAACAACCCTTCCAGATTCATTGCATTCTTGCGGCACCTTTCCTTTACTGACCAACGAGCGACCATTTAGCCCATAACCCCCAGTACCACTTCCGGAACCTGGACTTCCATAATAGCTTGTAGCATAAGGATCGCCATCCGGCTGGCCCTTATCACCTGCTCTATTGTCATCACCCTCAGAGCCTGATGCGGTTCCATCTGATTTATTCAATCCTCCCATAAGCTCATCCAACTTCTTCTTTTTGGCTTCCTGTTCTTTTCGGGCTTTCTCCTCAGCATCTCTTTTTTGCTGGGCTAATTTGGCAGCTTTGGCTTTTTCTCTTTTGATGGCATCATCTTTTCTTTTTTGCTCTGCCTTAGCCGCATCTTCAGCTCTCTTCTTGGCCTCATTGGCCTGTTTTATTTTTATGGCTTCCTCGCTTTCCTTGGTCAATATTTTTTCTGCGGGCGCTTCCTTTTCGAGTACTTTTTCGGGTTCTTCCTCTACAACTTCTTCAACTAACTCTTCTTGCTTAGTGGGTTCAACAGGAGGTGTATCTAGGGGTTCAGATCGAATCTTTTCTTTGGGTTGCACCTGTCCGCTTCCAAAATCGGTTGTACCGAAATTCACAGAGATTCCATTTTCGATTGGCGGATCCATATAAGTAAGGCCTATATAGAATAAAACAAGCAGGAGCACACTCAACAAAAGTGTCGTGAGCGTAAAAGATTTCTTTTTGTGTCTCGTGTCTAAGAATGACATGTGTTCGTCCTAGTTAGGTCGCACAGCCAAAATAACTTTGTAATTGTTTCTGTTGGCAATATCCATAACGTTTACCGCTTCTTTGATAGCTACGCTTTCTTCTGCCCTCAGAATAATTGTGGGTTTATCTTGTCCTTCTAGTGCCTTTTTTAATTCAATTTCTATATAATCTCCATTAATTCTCTGACTGTTCACAAAATACTGCAGATTTTTATCAATACTTACAGAAACGTTTTGTGTATTGGTGGACTTACCTTTCGCCTTTGGCAAAAGCAAATCTAGGGCGTTGGGCGAGTTGGCGGTAAGCATAAAGAATATCAATAACAGAAATACAATATCCGTCATTGAAGACATGCTAAAGTCAGGACTCACCTTATTTCTTCCCTTTAACTTCATAATCCTCGATTATAGTGGTTCATTCAATAGATCCAAGAATTCAACCGCATTGGCTTCCATCTTGTGCACTACCTTATCAGTTCTGTTGACCAAATGGTTATACCCGATATACGCAATAATACCCACTATTAAACCAGCAACAGTCGTTGTCATAGCCGTATAAATACCAGATGCCAAAGACCCCATTTCTGCTTGGCCACCACTTGTCGCCATTTCATGAAATGCCAAAATCATACCAATTACGGTTCCTAAAAAACCTATCATGGGTGCGGCACCTGCAACCGTTGCCAAAATACTTACGTTTTTTTCTAACTTATAAACTTCAAGAGTACCTGCATTTTCAATAGCGGTATTGATATCGTCTAACGGTTTTCCAATACGAGAGATACCTTTCTCTGTCAATCTAGCGACTGGTGAATCAGTTTGATCACACAACATTTTTGCGGCATCTAATTTACCTCCACTTACATAATCACGTATTTGGTTCATGAAATTGCCATCTATTTTTGAAGCCGCTTTGATAGCAAAAATGCGTTCAAAATAGATATACAGTGCCACGAATAGCATAATGAACAATACTGTTATGATAACTACACTACCAGTACCCCCATTAAATATCAAATCAATTACTGAGAGTGTTTTTTCTTCGGATAGCACATCTCCCATTTCGGGATCTTGTGCAAGGTCTTGAAATAATAACATAGAATTCTTTAATGTGTATAGTTGCCCTTATAACGGTAGTTTGTCGATAAAAGTATACGATTTATACAATAAATTGCCGTAATATAATGAAGGCAATTGCTCCTGATAGAAATCCGATTGCGGCAAGCCATGTAATCTTCTTTAAGTACCAGAAAAAATCGATTTTTTCCATTCCCATAGCAACTACCCCTGCTGCTGAACCAATAATCAACATACTACCTCCCGTTCCAGCTGAATAGGCTATGAAATGCCATAGTTGGTCATCCAATCCCTCGGAGAACATTCCCAAACTTGCAGCCACCAAAGGAACATTATCAATTACTGCCGAACCAACACCTAACAAGAGAACTACTAAGTCGGAAACCCGGGTACCTGTCATTTCACTTCCTAGCATCGGAGTGCTATCTTGTAACCAAGAAGCAAAACCGAAAAGTTGGCCCAATGATTCCAAGGCCGCGACGGCCATAAGAATTCCCAAGAAAAAGAGAATACTTGGCAATTCAATTTTGGACAGGGAACTATGAACGGGACTATGATGCGCTGACATATGTTCGCCATCATCATCACTGACGCTACTGATGTTAAATTTGCTCTTACTGTAAATTTCGGCAAATGTCGCAACCACACCTAAGGAAAGCATCATACCAACATAGGGAGGTAAATGCGTGACCGTCTTAAAAATGGGCACGAAGACTATTGCACCCAAACCTAAGTACAACATTCTCGCACTTAGTTTTCCAGCCGGTTTATCTTCTTCAGCTGAAGCATTCAACTGCCCTTTGAATGCGGGCAAAAAGGAGGCTATAAAAGCAGGTACCAGCATACATAAGAGAGATGGAATCAATAAGAAACTAATCAATTTTATGGTAGAAACTTTATTCCCTATCCAAAGCATGGTTGTAGTTACATCGCCAATCGGAGACCAGGCACCACCAGCATTTGCTGCTATTATAATCAGTCCCGCGTACCAAATCCGAACATCCCGCTCTTTGACAATTTTCTGTAGAATGGAAATAAGTACAATCGTTGCCGTGAGGTTGTCAATGATAGCGGATAGCAGGAAAGCGAGTATACAGAAAATCCATAAAATCTTACTCTTGCTCTTGGTTCTAACAAAACCTTTAATTGTTGCAAAACCATCGAAATAGTCGATAATTTCAACTATGGTCATAGCTCCTAAAAGAAATACTAAAATCTCTGCGGTCTTTCCGAGGTGATGTAGCAGGGTCTCTTCCATCAAATGAAGCTTACCCTCATGTCCCATACCAGCAAAGTCATCAACCAATGCATGAGCACCGGAATCGAACCAAGTTGTGAAACCATCCATGCCCAAAGCAATGAGCGCCCAACAAATGGCCATCATTACCAAAGCTGGTATTAACTTGTCAATTTTTAAATTGTGCTCTAGGGTTATTGCTAAATAACCCAAAACGAAAACGAGTATTATTGCTGATTCCATATATAGGTAGTTGGTTTTAGATTAATTGTTTCAGTGCTATTTCAAATCCGGTTCTGCTCAAGTTGATTTTCGAATTATTCTGCCTAAAGATATTTAAAATTGCCTTTCGAATGGTATCCGATGTGTCTTTAAAAATTAATTCATCGTCAATACCCACTCTTTTTTCCATAAAATAAGCAAAAACCCTGGCCATTCCACAATTTGAAACAAAGTCAGGAATAAGGCTAACTCGCCCATCTGTATATTCCATAACAGGTCCAAAAAATATCGCTTTGTCTGCGAAAGGAACATTTGCTCCACAGGAGATAACTTCCAATCCTGTTTCAATCATTTGTGTAATCTGTTCTTTTGTTATCAATCGAGATGCCGCACAAGGTGCAAAAATTTCAGTTTGAAGTGTCCATATTTGTTCCTTTATTTCTTCAAAGGGAATCATTGCATCAGCGCTTGCCATCAGGCTATTGCCTTTTTTGTTCAGGAAAAACTCTTGAATCTCTTCAAAGGAAAACCCTTTTTCATCAATCACCCCCCCGGCCCTATCGATAATACCAACAATTTTAGCCCCCATTTGGGAGAGATAAAATGCAGCCGCACTACCAACATTACCGAAACCTTGTACTATTGCCTTTTTCCCCATGACATTGCCGCCGTAAATATCATAGTAATGGCGAACTGCCTCTGCAACTCCATAACCTGTGATCATATCCGCTACAGTATATTTTCTAGAAATATCAGGAGAAAGTTTCGGGCTCTCCAAAGCTTTGATAACACCCAGTCTTAATTGGCCTATGCGATTAATTTTATCGGCCTCGGTTGGTTTGAAATGACCATTGAAAACACCTTCTTGAGGGTGCCACACGCCAACATCTTCAGTTATGGGAATAACTTCATGAATCTCATCAACATTCAAATCTCCTCCGGTACCATAATAATTTTTCAGCAATGGGGAGACAGCATGATACCATCGTTCTAAAACTCCTTTTTTCCTTGGGTCATTGGGGTTGAAGTTGATTCCAGATTTAGCCCCGCCTATTGGTGGCCCAGACACCGTGAACTTGACCTCCATGGTCTTTGCCAAAGAAAGCACTTCGTTCATATCAAGACCTTCACGCATTCGCGTTCCACCACCCGCGGCTCCACCTCGCAGAGAGTTTATAACCGTCCAACCTTCAGCTTCCGTCTCAGGATCGTTCCAATGAAAAACGATTTCGGGTTGTTTGTTTTCGTATGCCTTTAATAATTCTTTCATTACAATTGATTTATAAAATTATGCAATCCAATTTCCATTCATCTTCCGTTTGAAATTTTCATTTTCCCCATTACGGGGTTACTGCTGGTCCATAATTTTATATTTAATCAATATGAAAAATCGAAGTCAACAAATATAAAAATTTGCAATCGTTTTAAAGGTTTTCCAACTGCTAAAAGGTCATTTTCAATCTCAATACCCACATATTTATATTCCTTAATTTCCATCTTACCCTTATCTTTACGTAAGAAAATATAAAAGATATTCTATATGGACTTTTCGTTATCGGAAGAACACCAAATGATACAAGAAGCAGCCCGAGACTTTGCTCAAAACGAACTGCTTCCCGAGGTTATTGAGAGAGATGACAATCAACAATTCCCAGCGGAGCAAATCAAAAAAATGGGAGAATTGGGCTTTCTCGGAATGATGGTCGACCCGAAATATAAGGGTAGTGGCATGGACACTATGTCTTATGTAATTGCTATGGAAGAATTTTCCAAAATAGACGCCTCAGCTTCCGTAGTCGTTTCTGTAAATAACTCTTTGGTTTGTTACGGGTTGGAAGCTTATGGTTCAGAGGAACAAAAACAAAAGTATCTGACACGATTGGCCTCCGGTGAAATAATCGGGGCTTTTTGTCTTTCGGAACCGGAAGCGGGTAGTGATGCAACGTCGCAAAAAACAACCGCCTTAGATAAAGGAGATCATTATGTAATTAACGGCACTAAGAATTGGATTACCAATGGGAATTCAGCGGAGGTATATTTGGTTATTGCACAGACCAATAAAGAAAAAGGACATAAAGGAATCAACGTGCTAATCGTCGAAAAAGGAATGGAAGGATTTGAAATAGGCCCTAAGGAGAATAAACTAGGTATCCGGGGCAGCGACACACACTCTTTGATTTTCAATGACGTAAAGGTTCCAAAAGAAAATAGAATCGGAGAAGATGGCTTTGGGTTTAAATTCGCAATGAAAACACTTTCAGGAGGAAGAATTGGTATTGCTGCACAGGCATTAGGTATTGCCTCGGGTGCCTATGAACTGGCCCTAAAATATTCCAAAGAGAGAAAGGCTTTTGGCACCGAAATAAGCAACCATCAGGCCATAGCTTTCAAGTTGGCCGATATGCATACCCAAATTCAGGCGGCAAGGCATCTGGTCTACAAAGCTGCTTGGGATAAAGACCAAGGCAAAAACTACGACCTTTCAAGTGCAATGGCCAAATTATATGCTTCTCAGGTCGCTATGGAAACTACTATTGAAGCAGTTCAAATTCACGGTGGCAATGGTTTTGTGAAAGACTATCACGTAGAGCGATTAATGCGAGATGCCAAAATCACCCAAATTTATGAGGGCACCTCAGAAATTCAGAAAATTGTCATTTCAAGAAGTATCCTAAGAGACTGATTTTTGACCTATAGAAGGTGAAAAAAGGCTATTATTGATATCTCAAATTTAAGGTGGTAAAATTTCGGATTTAAAGATTTTTAATTAATTTATTACAATCGCTATCTTTTTTGTTGAATTCCATGGCAATCGTCATGTATAATTCAACAAAAGTGATATTTTTATAGGCCGTGGTTACCTGAAAAGTGACCTTATAGGATGTAAAAATTGAAAGATGATATTGAAAAAACAAGGATTATACCTCCCCGAGTTTGAGCATGATAACTGTGGTGCCGGTTTTATATGTAGCCTGAAAGGAAAAAAGTCAAATGATATTATTCATAAAGCACTTGAGATCTTACACAAGCTCGAGCACCGCGGTGCAGTAAGTGCAGATGGAAAAACAGGTGATGGCGCAGGCATACTCATTGATATTCCACATGATTTCTTCAAGGCAGTTTGTGATTTTGATCTTCCTGAGCCTGGAAACTATGCCGTGGGCAATGTCTTTTTACCACAAAAAGAGAATCAACGCGATTTTTGCATCTCAACTTTCGAGGAGAGCGTTAAAAAACAAGGACTTCAGTTATTAGGTTGGAGAGATGTTCCTGTTAATCGATCCGTACCAGGTAGAATTGCAATGGAAACCGAGCCATTCGTGAAGCAGGTATTTGTCGCAAAGGAAAAACCCGATCAAAATGAATTCAATTTTAACTTAAAATTGTTTGTTGCGAGAAAGGTTACTGAACATACTATCATCCACTCTAAATTATCGGAAAGTAAATTTTTCTACCTTCCTAGTCTTTCAACAAAAATCATAATTTTCAAAGGTCTACTGATGCCAAAAGACATCAGCCTTTATTACAAGGATCTTATGGATCCTCGAGTGGTAACAAGGTTATCTTTAGTGCATCAAAGATTTTCTACAAATACCTTTCCTACATGGGATCTTGCACAGCCATTCAGGTACATGTGTCACAATGGGGAAATCAACACCCTCCGCGGTAATGTGTCAAGAATGCGTTCAAGGGAGGAGTTATTCAAAAGTGATTGGTTCGGTGATGAAATTAAAAATATACTACCGATAATCCTTCCTGGAAAATCAGATTCAGCAACTATGGATATGGTTGTAGAGCTCCTGCTCATGACCGGACGTTCTTTACCAGAGGTCATGATGATATTGGTGCCCGAGGCATGGGAGAAAAATGACGAAATGTCAAAGGCGAAAAGGGCTTTTTACGAATATCATTCTTGTATGATGGAACCTTGGGACGGTCCAGCTTCAGTACCTTTTACAGATGGCAATTACATCGGTGCCGTTTTAGACAGAAATGGACTGCGTCCTTCTAGGTACACCGTTACAAAGGATGACTATGTAATCATGTCCTCTGAAACCGGAGTTGTTGACATTGCCCCTGAGAATGTAGAGTTTCACGGTAGGCTAGAACCAGGTAAAATGTTCTTGGTAAATATGGAGGAAGGTCGAATCATCAATGATGAGGAAATCAAAGAAGAAATTGCGAAACGGCATCCCTATAAAAAATGGCTAGATAAGAACTTAGTTCACTTAAAGGACATTCCTTATAATGATTGCCCTCTTTTTCTGGGAGAAGAAAGCCTGGAAAAAAGAAAATCAGTCTTTGGATACACCCTTGAAGATATCAATACTATCATTCTTCCAATGGGCCAACACGCCAAAGAGCCAATTGGATCTATGGGTTCAGATACGCCGATTGCGGTTCTGTCTGAAAGACCACAATTGATTTACAACTATTTCAAACAACTATTCGCTCAGGTTACCAACCCCCCTTTAGATGGTATCCGTGAAGAGTTAATAACAGATATTAGCCTCACCTTGGGTAGCGACCAGAATATTTTCGATACCAATGAACTGCATTGTCGAAAATTAAAAATTCAAAATCCGGTAATTTCAAAGGAAGATTTAGACAAAATAAAAAATTACGATGCCAGTCCAGATTATAAAGTAGTCTCAATTCCCACCTTATATGAAATTGAAAGAGGGCATAATGGTCTAGAAGATGCACTGGAATCAATTCTGAAACAAGCGTCCAAAGCCGTAGATGATGAAACAAATATTATCATATTATCCGACAGAAATGTAAGCAAGACAGAAGCACCGATACCTCCCCTCTTGGCACTGTCCTTTGTAAATAGTGGCCTCCAAAAGTTAGGCAAACGTTCTAGATTGAGTATCATTATTGAATCTGCTGAACCACGTGAGGTACATCATTTTGCATTACTATTCGGCTTTGGTGCAAGTGCAATTAATCCGTATTTGGTAAATGAGATCATAGCTGAACAAATTGAGGAGCATGATATCACCGAATTCACCTTTGAAGAAGCTATTGAGAATTATAATAAAGCAATAGGTAAGGGTATTTTAAAGGTGATGAACAAAATTGGCATCTCTACCTTAAATTCCTATCGTGGCTCACAGCTATTCGAATGTATAGGGATTAATAGCAAAGTAGTTGAAAAATATTTTCCCAACACCGCCACCCGAATTCAAGGTATTGGATTATACGAAATTGAAAAAGAAATTGCCAAACGGCATGGTAAAGCATTTACAAAGAAAGAAGTTGCTGCCAATCTAGATTTGGAAATGGGCGGGGAATACCGTTGGAGAAGAGATGGTGAAAAACATATGTTTAACCCATTGTCTGTTGCGAAATTACAGAAAGCGGTACGGAGCAACGAGCCAGAGAGCTATAAGGAATTCTCAGAAATGGTTAATAAGCAGTCTAAAAATCTTATGACCATTCGGGGCCTTTTCGAATTCTCGAATTATGACCCAATTCCTCTTGACGAGGTTGAGTCATGGACCGAGATTGTGAAGCGCTTTAAGACTGGTGCCATGTCATACGGGTCAATAAGCAAAGAGGCGCATGAGAATCTCGCAATTGCTATGAATCGTATTGGAGGAAAAAGCAATTCAGGAGAAGGAGGAGAAGAGGAAGAACGCTTCTATAAGAATGCTACAGGTGATTGGCGTAATAGCGCAATTAAACAAGTTGCATCTGGTAGGTTTGGTGTAACTTCTAATTATTTATCCAATGCCCAAGAGATACAAATTAAAATGGCGCAAGGAGCAAAACCAGGTGAAGGTGGTCAACTGCCTGGACCAAAAGTAAACCCTGCCATTGCAAAAACTCGTAATTCCACACCATATGTTGGGTTAATATCACCGCCACCACATCATGACATTTATTCTATTGAAGATCTGTCTCAATTGATTTATGATTTAAAGTCGGCAAATCGAGAGGCGAGAATAAATGTAAAATTAGTTTCTGAAGTTGGTGTCGGCACTGTTGCAGCAGGTGTTGCCAAAGCCAAAGCGGATGTCGTTCTTATTTCAGGATTTGATGGAGGAACAGGCGCATCTCCCTTGACCTCTTTGAAACATGCCGGTCTCCCTTGGGAGCTAGGTGTTGCTGAAGCACAACAAACTTTGGTGATGAATGATTTGCGTAACCGTATCGTTCTCGAATGTGATGGACAATTAAAGACAGGACGGGATGTAGCCGTAGCTTGTCTTCTAGGTGCAGAAGAATTTGGTTTTGCGACGGCTCCTTTGGTAGCCTCTGGTTGTATTATGATGCGCGTATGTCACTTGAATACTTGCCCGGTGGGTATTGCAACTCAAAATCCAGAGTTACGCAAGAAATTTGAAGGCAAACCAGAACATGTCGTCAACTACATGTACTTTGTTGCACAAGAACTACGTGAGATAATGGCACAATTGGGCTTTAGAACCGTTAATGAAATGGTTGGTCAGGTGCAAAAGCTAGATCGAAAAAAAGCTATTAACCATTATAAAGCCGCTGGTATAGACCTAACCCCTATTTTACACGAAGTTGAGGTGCCAGCAGGAACGAAATTTTACAATACACAACCGCAAAAACATGACGTTCATAAGTCAATCGAATTTGACATAATCGGTAAAGCGAATCCGTCTTTATTCAGAAAAGAAAAATTGACCCTTGATTTTCCAATCTCAAATATAGACCGCGCCGTGGGTGCAATAATTAGCAACGAAATCTCCAA
This sequence comes from uncultured Maribacter sp., assembly GCA_964614665.1. Taxonomy (GTDB): domain Bacteria; phylum Bacteroidota; class Bacteroidia; order Flavobacteriales; family Flavobacteriaceae; genus Maribacter_C. The sequence continues at coordinate 1,486 of CAZTLZ010000098.1, read as the reverse complement.
AGTTTATGGTGCGCAGGGCCTTCCGATAAATACGTTACGAATCAATTTTACCGGATCGGCAGGTCAGAGCTTCGGTGCATTCGCGACCAAAGGCCTTACGCTGACGGTAAATGGTAATACAAATGATTACCTTGGCAAAGGTCTTTCAGGTGCCAAATTAGTTATTAAAGTGCCCGATGGTTCAACGATAGTACCGGAAGACAATGTGATTACCGGCAATGTCACTTTATATGGTGCAACGGCTGGTAGAGCTTATATTAATGGAAAAGCGGGTGAACGATTTTGTGTGAGAAATTCAGGAGCAAAGGCTGTTGTCGAAGGAATAGGGGATCACGGATGTGAATATATGACAGGAGGTGTGGCGGTAATTCTGGGTGAGGTAGGACGAAATTTTGGTGCTGGAATGAGTGGCGGTATCGCTTATGTATTTGACGAGAAAAGTACTTTTATGAAAAAGTGTAATTCCGAAGCTTTAAACCTTTTAAAGGTTGAAGAGGATAATGATATCAAACAATTGAAAGAACTGATAGAAAGTCACTATAACTATACAATGAGCCCATTAGCTCAGCGAATACTAGAAAACTGGGAAGCTTGTTTGCCAAAATTTGTCAAAGTATTCCCTGAAGAATACAAACAGGCATTGATTCGTTTGGAAAAAGAAAAATTGGAAACTATATAAATCGAGACATGGGTAAGACTACAGGATTTTTGGAGTTCGATAGAAAAGTAGAAGCATACTCACCTGTTGAAGAACGGGTGAAAAATTATAAGGAGTTTACTATTCCCATGAAGGAAAAGGAACTCAAAAGTCAAGGTGCACGTTGTATGGACTGTGGCATCCCTTTTTGTCATAGCGGATGTCCACTAGGGAATTTAATTCCAGATTTCAATGATGCAGTGTACCGTGGTAAATGGGAAAAAGCTGCCAATATTCTTCACTCTACTAATAATTTTCCAGAATTTACAGGGCGTTTATGCCCTGCACCGTGTGAGGAGGCCTGTGTACTTGGTATTAATGAAGATCCAGTGTCAATTGAAAATATTGAAAAGAATATCGTCGAAACTGCCTTTAAAAAAGGTTGGATAGTCACATCACCGCCCGAAACAAGAACCGGCAAAAATGTGGCAGTTGTCGGATCAGGCCCCTCCGGTCTTGCTGCTGCACAGCAATTGAATCGGGCAGGGCATTTGGTAACCGTTTTTGAAAGGGATGAAAAACCGGGCGGATTATTACGATACGGCATTCCTGATTTCAAAATGGAAAAAAATGTCATTGACAGAAGATTAAAAATCCTTGAGGAGGAAGGTATTGTTTTTAAGTGTGGCGTACATGTAGGGATTGACGTTAAAGCTGAGGAACTTAAAAACGATTATGATGCGTTGGTCCTCTGTGGAGGAGCCACGGTAAGAAGAAATTTACCCATTAAAGGATCAGATTTAAAAGGTGTTGTCCAAGCCATGGATTTTTTAAGCCAAAACAATAAAA
>CAZTLZ010000097.1:0-13374 GCA_964614665.1 uncultured Maribacter sp. | reverse complement strand
TATTTTCTTGATGAATTTTGTACCAATACGCATATATAGATTAATTGACCAGTCGTTTTGGATCTAGAATGAATGGAGACTATCAAGTTGGAAAATCTAGACTAACAGGAGATGTTTATTGGGATTTGTTCAGATTGGGTAATCAAAATAGAGGAGCAGGAAATACTGAAGGTATTTGGTTGCATCAGGTTGAATATGAGACGCTCGGTGGTTATGGTCGTGCTTCAGGTGAAGCAGACTATTGGGAGCGTTTAATTGGGCCAGAATACAATAGATGGGTAGCTAAAGATGAAAATGTAGGCGTACGAACCTATGCTTACGAATCTACATATCACGGTGGTAGAGGGCAAGCTTATTTTAGACCTTCAACTCTTGCAACTCATGGTGTATGGAATAATGTAGGAGCTACTGATTTTGAAGACGATATCAGAAATTCTGATAACAACATTTTGCGTAAATGGTGGATAGATAATCCTTTATCAAGATACTATGATGAAGTTATAGATTTGCGTACCGATAGTAAAGCAGCTTATGAAACCTATTCTAGTCCCGCTAACATTGAAAACGATTCTAATAGATATGTGTACCCTGTGTTTTTAAAGCTTGTTCAAATAGATAATCATTTTGCTACAGATTTAACAGATGGTCAGCTGAGTTCTGAACAAGAAGCAGCAGCAACCCAGGCACAATTAGACTTAATAGATAGTTACGGGGGTGTAGGCCCTAAGAATAATGGTAATGGTCGACGTTATTTCGCAGATCGGTATGCTATTAGACTTCCTGAAACGTTGCTTTTAAGAGCAGAGGCCTATATGAATTTAGGACAAAACGATTTGGCGGCTGAAGACATTAATGTAATACGAAGAAGGGCAAATGCTTCAGAAATTACAGGCGCGGATGTTGACATTGATTTTATTCTAGATGAACGTCTAAGAGAGTTGTTTTTAGAAGAACCTAGAAGAATTACCCTAAACAGATTGGGATTACTTTATGATAGAACCAGTAGATTCAATTATTATGCTGCTCCTTATGTGAAAGAGCATAACAATTTGTATCCTATTCCTAATGTTGAGATTCAGAACAATACAGAGGCTGATTTAACACAAAACAATGGCTATTAACAAAAGTTAGTTTAGTTAGTTTGAGTTTTTTTAAGGTGGAAAAGGGGGATACAAATATTGTATTCCCTTTTTCAAATTTTAATTAATCCAGTCAACAAGGTTCTTGATTTCAATAAGCATGTTGGCTTCATAAAGCACATTTCCAACAACTAAATTTGGTTTACTGCATCTAACTTAGGGTTGTTCTTGTCAGAACGGGTGTAAAAGATGAGCGGGGCAATATTCTGATATTAGGGAGTTTATTGACCGTGCCATTGGACTGTAGCATATAAGCCCTGGATGATTGGAGACGAGAAAAAATGTATTGGTGCTGATTGCCTGACATTCACTAATCGGACCTCTCCGCCTGTGCGAAGTAGGGCCCTTCCAATTAAGGTTTTTGCTGGTGTACTTGAGTTCGATTTGTAGATAGTTCTAGACCTAGTAAGTCAATAAGGTTATTTACGTTAGTTGTATATCAGGAGTTGCACTGGGTCTAAAAAAAGACCCTTCATTACAAAGGGCCTTATTTATGGCAAAAGTCAAATAATATTAAAAGATAAATAGGGGCATTAAGATTTTTCTGGGGAACTTAGGTTATGGGTGTCTAAAAAAAGCCAAAGGCCCATAGAATAAGTGCAGCTACAACGGAAAGTAATATACCTACCAAAACAACTACCAATACACTAAGGAAACCATTCAATACTCTAGCACCCGGAGTAATTTGCTGTTCCATTTTCTTTATAGTTTTCTCTAATTTACAAAATTAAGGGCTAAAAGCGCCCTAATGGATCAATATTTCGACTAACAGACTAGTTTTTAGTGTGTTCGCTCGTTGAAATGCCTATTTTATCGTTAAAAAGAAACTTTTTAATGATCGCCGTTTCCACTTTTCCCACTTAATTTTCTACTTAATTCTTCTAGTGATATACCCTTTGTTTCTGGCATCATGAAGAGTACAAATAGTAGTTGTAGAACCATCATACCCGAAAAGAAGACAAATATAGGCCAAGGGTTTTCTTTAAAGATGCCATTGTTTTCGTCCAGGAAAATGGGGGTTATCAATGTTATGATGGCCGCAAATACCCAGTGTGTTCCTGAGCCCCACGCTTGACCGGAAGCCCTAACTTTTTGAGGGAAGATTTCCGATATGAAAACCCAAATTACTGCACCCTGACCGATTGCATGCGAAGCAATGAAAATTAGAATAAACAACAGTAAAAGTGTTGAACTTGCTGCTGTATAGAAACACCATGCAACCATTCCCAAACTGATGATATAACCCAATGAGCCTATCTTCATAAGTCGTTTACGACCCAATCTATCAATTAGCCAAACCCCTACAAAAGTAAAAGCTAGATTTACGACACCTATTGCTATTGAACTAAATAACGATTCTTGAGAGGCCAACCCTGCACGTTCTAGAATTTCGGGAGCATAATACAATACAAAATTGATGCCCGATAATTGATTGAAAAAGGCAAACAGAAATGCAAGAAGTAACGGTATTTTGTACTGACCAGAAAAGAATCCTTCTTTTGCCTTGGTCACAGAAAGACTCTCCTTGATCTCATTCAACTTTGCTTGGGCCTCACTTTCATCATAGAGCATTTGAAGAGTGTTCAAAGCACCCTTTCCATCTTGCCTGTTGATAGCCAACCATCGAGGACTATTAGGAATTTGTAATACCATTAATGTATAAAGAATTGCGGGAATTGCCTCCACACCCAACATCCAGCGCCAGTCATTGTTGCCGCCAACACCTTGCAATAAATAGTTAGAGATAAAAGCTATCAAAATACCCAGTACCAAATTGAATTGATATAATCCGCCGAGTTTGCCGCGATTTTTAGGAGAAGAGATTTCAGAAATATAGATAGGTGCTGCTACAGAAGATGCTCCGACACCTAGGCCGCCTATGAACCTAAAAAAGGAAAACATATAAGGATCTGTTGCTAGCGCCGACCCTAAGGCCGAGGCGGCATACAAAATACCGATCCAAAAAAGTGTTTTCTTTCTTCCGAATTTATCACAAGGAACACCTCCTAAAAGAGATCCGACTACCGTACCCCATAGCGCCATTGACATTATAAATGTACCATGAAACCAAGGAGAAGTATTCCATAGTTCTTTGATGGGTAGGTTGGCTCCACTGATGACCACAGTATCAAAACCGAATAAAAATCCGGATAAAGCAGCCGTCAGGGCAATGCGAAAAATTTTGGAATTCATAGTGCTAGCTTGTTGGTTTTTGTAAAGCTAACAAAAAATACCAAAGGCCGATTTAGGTGGGTCTACAGTATAGCAATCTTGGGTCGTAGCGTATCTGAAGCCTTCTTCTTTTTATTTTCCTTGTCTTGAGGGGTCTTAGGCTCTAGAATATCTTTTTCTTGAATTGGAGGTTCTACTTTTTCCTTTTGAGAAGGCGGTGTTGCATTTTCTTTTGGGTGTGAGTTGTGTTGTTCGCCAATGGTTTCTCGACAAGAAATAAAACAAAGAAAAAGAACTGTAATCGCAACAGAAATTTGGGAATATCGCATAACTAATCAACAATGGGGTCACAGTAATCTACGGATGTGATCCATTATTTGGATGCTTGCCCCTTTGTTTTTATTAATATAGGCTGTATTTATTTTTCCTGTTCTTTCTAGTAGTTCTGGGTTCGAGAGTAATTTTTTAAGTATTTCGCTAAGACTCCAGCTATCATGAATCGGCAGAATTCCTTTTTGTTCAACTAACTCTTCGGCCTCTTTGAAGCCTTTGTAATTAGGACCGATAATCACTGGAATCCCGAAAACAGCCGGCTCTAAGGTATTGTGTAGGCCTGTTGAAAACCCTCCGCCCACATAAGCGATGTCTGCATAGTTGTAAATCTTGGTCAGCATACCAATGTTATCGATGATAAGCACGTCATAATCGTGAACCGTCTCTATATTGCTATTTGAAAATAGAACGGTCTTTTTTGAAATAGAGCCAGTAAGCCCTAAAATTTTCTCCTTCTCAATCTTATGGGGAGCTAAAATATACTTCAGTTTCTTTGAAGAAGTATTGATGAAATCCAATAAAATAGCCTCATCCTCGGCCCAAGTACTTCCTGCCACCAGACATAGATTATCTTTCTTGAAATTCTCGATCAAAGGAAGGGTGTTATCTCTTTTAAGAATTTCAGAGACCCGGTCTAGCCTCGTATCCCCGTTAACAGTAGTATTCTTGATTTCAATGGATGAGAGTAGTTCTTTGGATTTATCATTCTGAACAAAAATGTGTGAGAAAGTATGCAATGACCTTCTCATAAAGTTTCCATACCATTTAAAGTAGATCTGTTCTTTTTTAAAGATTGAGGATATTAATAGTGAAGGAATTTTTCTCGATTGGAGCTCACTTAGATAGTTCGGCCAAATTTCGTATTTAACGAATATGGCCAGTTTTGGCTGAGTTATATCCAAAAACCTTTTCACATTACCTCGGGTGTCCAAAGGAAGGTAGACCACCACATCCGCAGCCGAAGTATTCTTTTTTACCTCATAGCCAGATGGGGAAAAAAAAGTAATTAGAATTTTATGGGATGGTTTTTCGATCCTTAGTTTTTCAATTATAGGAAGCCCTTGTTCAAATTCTCCCAGAGATGCCGCGTGAACCCAGATTACCTTGTTATTTTTGGAAATTGATTTTTCAAGAATCGAAAAGGTTTCTTTTCTGCCATCAACGAATAATTTCATTTTGGGGTTCACCTTGCCAAGTAGTTTTAAGTGAAACCAGGCAATGTGTGTAATAAGATTGTAGATAGAACCCAACTGAAAATCTTTTGGTGCTAAAATACACTTCTTTCTATGAAAATTGATTGATGTGTGTTTTGTATTTTTGTGTCCAATTAATCCTCAACACCATACAGTATATTTCATGAAGAAAATCCAAATGGTAGATCTCAATGGTCAATACCAACCCATCAAAGAACAAGTGAATGCTTCCCTTTCTACTATTATGGAGACCTCTGCCTTTATCAACGGTCCGGATGTCAAAGCTTTTCAAAGTGAGTTGGAGGATTATTTGGGGGTAAAACATGTAATTCCATGTGCAAACGGAACCGATGCCTTGCAAATAGCAATGATGGGTCTGGGTCTGCAACCTGGAGATGAGGTGATAACAGCTGACTTCACTTTTGCCGCTACGGTTGAGGTAATTGCATTGTTGCAGTTAATACCTGTTTTAGTTGACGTTGAGCCGGATGGTTTTAATATAGATGTTACAGCTATTGAGCGGGCCATTACCCCAAAAACAAAAGCAATTGTACCTGTTCATCTTTTTGGACAATGTGCGAATATGGATGCTATTTTAGAATTGGCAGAAAAACATAATCTATTTGTTATAGAAGATAATGCCCAAGCAATCGGTGCTGATTATACTTCCAAAAATGGTAAGAAACAGAAAGCCGGAACAATGGGTCATGTAGGTTCAACATCTTTCTTTCCTTCCAAAAATTTAGGTTGCTATGGCGACGGTGGAGCGATATTCACTAATGATGATGATTTGGCCCATACCTTGAGAGGAATGGTCAATCACGGTATGTACAAAAGATATCATCACGATGTGGTCGGAGTGAACTCAAGGCTTGACTCCATACAAGCAGCGGTCTTGAGAGCGAAGCTCCCCAAATTAAATGAATATTGTGCCGCTAGAAGAAATGCCGCGCTCAAATATAATACGGCTTTTGAGGGTCAAGACCATATAGTAACACCAAAGGTCACGAACGGTTGTGAAGGTATTTGTGATAGCTGTGACTGTCATGTTTTTCATCAATATACCCTTAAAATAACCAATGGAAAACGTGATGCATTGGTAGAATACTTCGGTGAAAATGGAATTCCATGTGGAGTATATTATCCAATTCCCCTGCACAGACAAAAGGCTTATTTGGACGATAGATACGATGAAGCGGATTTTCCAGTGACAAATCAACTTGTGAAGGAAGTAATATCATTACCAATGCATACCGAACTTGATGATGAGCAGATTAACCACATTACTACTACCGTAATCGAGTTTGTTAACGGATAATCAATTATATAATTAGTTTTGAGTCTTCGATAAGTAATCACTAAGCACGTAACAAATGAAAATCTTGGTAACTGGAGGGTTAGGATTCATAGGATCCCATACTGTTGTTGAATTGCAAATCGCAGGATATGAGGTGGTCATTATTGATGATTGCTCTAATTCATCAGAAGAGGTTTTGGAGGGTATCGTAGCGATAACTGGCAAGAAACCGATTTTTGAAAAACTGGATCTTAAAGAAAAAGATTCGGTCACAGACTTCTTTAAAAGACATCACGATATTGAAGGTGTTATTCACTTCGCGGCTTCAAAGGCCGTTGGTGAAAGTGTAGAAAAGCCATTGTTGTACTATGAGAACAATATTGGTACCCTAGTATATATTCTAAGCGAGTTGACTCAAAAAGATAGGGCAAACTTTATTTTCAGTTCGTCTTGTACGGTGTATGGTCAGGCGGATGAAATGCCGATAACTGAGAATGCCCCAGTAAAGACCGCTGAATCACCTTATGGTAATACGAAGCAAATGGGGGAGGAAATCATTGCCGATACGTGCAAGGTAACACCTAAGCTGCAAGCAATTTCACTGCGCTATTTCAATCCCATGGGAGCACATCCCAGTGCTGAAATAGGTGAGTTGCCGTTAGGTGTTCCTCAAAATTTAGTTCCCTTTATAACCCAAACAGGCGTGGGCATGCGTGAAGAGTTGTCCGTTTTTGGCGATGATTATAATACAACTGATGGCACGTGCGTAAGAGATTATATCCATGTTGTGGATTTGGCCAAAGCACATGTGGTTGCCTTGGAGCGACTTCTTAACGAAGGCAACGAATCTAACTACGAGGTGTTCAATTTGGGCACTGGCACTGGAAGTTCTGTTTTAGAAGTTATTCAAAGTTTTGAACGTGTGTCAGGGCAAAAGCTTAATTACAAAATTGTGGATAGACGACCTGGTGATATCACGGCCGCCTATGCAGATACAACTAGGGCCAATAAGGTTTTAGGGTGGAAAGCACAATCCACTTTAGATGAAGCTATGAAATCAGCTTGGGACTGGGAACAAAAAATAAGAAACTGATTTAAGAAAGAAATGACAGCATAGTTGTTGGGCGGAGTAAGAAGTAAGTGCGGAGAAATAGTTGTATATTTCTTCGCATTTTTGATTTAAACCGACCTTCATTATGAAAAAAATTCTATTCATCATCTCTTTTTTTTCCTTTACATGTATTTCAGCACAGGACTTTTATCTTCAGTGCGGAAGTATCGTTGATACCGAATCTGGAAAAGTTTTAAAGGAAAAAACGATTGTAGTTTCTGGCAACAAAATCAAAAGCGTACAAAACGGATTCGTATCAGGCTCGGATAGCGATAAGACTATCGATTTGAAAAGTAAAACCGTATTACCGGGTTTCATTGATATGCATGTGCATATTGAAGGTGAGTCCAGTCCTAGTATATATTTGGAGCGCTTTACTAAGAATCCTGCGGATATTGCTTTACAGGCGACCGTTTATGCTGAACGAACACTTATGGCTGGTTTTACCACAGTTCGTGATTTGGGAGGTTCCGGGGTAAATATTGCACTTCGCAATGCTATAAACAAGGGGGTCGTGAAAGGGCCTAGAATATTTACGGCGGGCAAGACAATTGCCTCCACTGGAGGTCATGGAGATCCAACTAATGGAATGCGAGAAGATCTAAGGAGTGATCCAGGCCCAAAAGAAGGGGTGGTAAATTCACCTGATGATGCAAAGAAAGCGGTACGTCAACGTTACAAAGATGGTTCGGATTGTATTAAGATAACGGCCACGGGTGGCGTGATGAGTGTTGCTAAAAATGGCCAAAATCCACAGTTCACCATTGAAGAAATAAAGGCAATTACCGCAACGGCCAAAGACTATGGATTTCTTACAGCCGCCCACGCGCATGGAGATGAAGGAATGCGCAGAGCTGTGTTGGGTGGTATAAAGACGATAGAACATGGCACGCTAATGAGCGAGGAAACAATGGATTTGATGGTGGAGCATAACACCTATCTAGTACCAACGATATCTGCTGGAAAAGCTGCGGCTAAGATGGCCGATATTCCAGGATTCCTCCCTCCTGTTGTTGCAAAAAAGGCACGTGAAATTGGACCTGTAAGCCAAGTTACTTTTGGGAAGGCGTTTAAGAAAGGAGTGCCCATTGCCTTTGGAACCGATGCTGGAGTTTCTCCGCATGGAGACAACGGAAAAGAATTTGGGTTTATGCACGAGGCAGGAATGCCAATTATGAAAACTATACAAGCTGCTACGACAACAAATGCCGAACTTTTGGGAATGGAAAATGAATTGGGTAAGTTGAAAGCAGGGTTTCTGGCTGATATTGTAGCGGTTGATGAAGACCCGACTAAAAAAGTCAGTACTTTGGAAAAAGCTGTTTTTGTAATGAAGGAAGGCGTTGTTTATAAAGAGTAGCAAATGAAATTCGACTTTTCAAATGTTGATAAGCTTCTTAAAAAAGCCCAGGATGAAAATCTATACGAAAAGTTGTTGTTACAACTGCAAAAGGATTTTAGGCTGGCGAATGTTGACATTCAAATTTCCAATACAATAGATTCAAAGGGACTGCAATCGCTGATTCATGAAAAAATCTACTACCTCATTCTTGAGAAATTTGATGAGTACCTTCATTTGTTATATGTTATTGATGTTCCTGAAAGTGCCTTCAAAGATATTCATATAACAGATGTTGTTGAGGTGGCCGACCAAATGGCTTTTTTGGTTTTAAAACGAGAATTGCAAAAAGTCTGGTTTAAGAAAAAATATACATCTTAAAAGTATACTCTAACAAACGGCACCCAAGCATTTAAATAGATACTGTCCTCGTTGTCATGCAATACATTATATCGTATGCCGATGGTAGCGAAATTGGTTCTGTACCCTACACCAAGAAATAGTGCTGGAGACCAATAATCACTTTCTAAAGTGCCTCCTATTGTTTGTATTGAAGAGTTGATGCGCAATTGTTCAAATTCTCCTGACAACTGAATTTGAGGAATGGGATTTGCCAAAACGATTGCACTTGGCCCATAAGCCCAAAACTTCTGATTGTTGAATTTGAAAAAATTGACATTGGCACCTAAGCCTGCGGCAAAAACTTCATTGAATTGGTAGATCGCACTGGGTGCGATCGAACCATTAAAACCACCATTTGAAAAATTGAATCCAATACCTCCTCCAAATCTGACGTTATTCCAGAAATCGCTTTTGGTTTGTTGGTTTTGTGCAAAACAGCTGCATACCATGAAAAGAAGAAAAAGAATTAAGAAATGATTTTTAATACCCGTAGGCGTCTCAAATTTCATTATTGTTGAATTTTGGTTAGTATTTACTTCCAAGATACTACTAGATATGGTAAATGTTGTATTTTTGACGAACTTTTATATGGTTGACATAGAAATGTTTTATGGATAAATTCTCCTTTTTAAATGCCGCACATACTTCTTTTTTCGCGGAATTATACGATAGGTATTTGACGAACCCCGATAGTGTTGAGCCAAGCTGGCGTGCATTTTTTCAGGGCTACGATTTTGGAATCGAAAGCTCTTTGGATGAACTCGATATAGATGCTATGACTGGTGGCGGTCTCGCCACAGTGCCGCAATCACTACAAAAGGAGTTCAGAGTGGTGAAATTGATCGACGGTTATAGAAGTAGGGGTCATCTTTTTACGAAGACCAATCCTGTAAGGGAACGACGTAAATATATCCCGACCCTAGAACTGGAAAACTTCGGATTAGAAAATAGTGATTTAGATACCGTTTTTACTGCAGGAGAAATACTTGGCATTGGACCAAGTTCTTTAAAAAATATAGTCCAACATCTTACCAACATTTATTGCAGTGCTATAGGTGTTGAGTATATGTACATAAGAAAGCCTGAACGCGTTGAGTGGATACAGAGTTGGATCAATGTAAACGACAACCACCCGAACTTCGATAAAGAACACAAGCGCCATATTCTTAAAAAACTAAATCAAGCGGTCTCATTCGAGAGCTTTTTACATACAAAATATGTTGGTCAGAAGCGTTTTTCACTTGAGGGCAACGAATCTTTGATTCCTGCTCTTGATGCGGTGGTAGAAAGAGCTGCGGAATTAGGAGTAGAGCAGTTTGTAATGGGAATGGCACATAGGGGGCGTTTGAATGTGTTAACTAATATTTTCGGAAAGGCACCCAAGGATATTTTCAGTGAATTTGACGGAAAAGATTACGAACAAGAAATCTTTGATGGTGATGTAAAGTACCATTTGGGTTGGACCTCTGATCGTAAATCAGACAATGGTAGTAAGATAAAAATGAATATTGCACCTAATCCCTCTCATTTGGAGACGGTAGGGGCAGTGGTTGAAGGAATAGCACGGGCAAAACAAGATGCGCAATATGCAGATGATTTTTCAAAAGTACTTCCTATTGTAGTTCATGGTGATGCGGCTATTGCAGGCCAAGGGTTGATTTATGAGGTAGTACAAATGGCAACTTTAGATGGATATAAAACTCACGGTACCATCCATATTGTAGTGAACAATCAAATAGGATTTACGACCAATTATCTTGATGCACGTTCCTCCACCTATTGTACCGATGTAGGCAAAGTGACTTTAAGTCCGGTATTGCACGTGAATTCGGATGATGCTGAAGCTGTGGTACATGCTTCACTTTTTGCCTTGGAATATCGAATGCGTTTTAATCGAGATGTTTTTCTTGATTTGTTAGGCTATAGAAAATATGGTCATAACGAGGGAGATGAGCCTCGATTCACACAGCCCAAATTATACAAGGCAATTGCCAAACATCAAAACCCTAGGGATATTTATGCGGCTCGATTGTTGGCAGAGGGGGTTATAGATGATGGTTTCGTGAAAAAATTGGAAGAAGAGTACAAAGCTTCCCTTGAAGAAGAGTTGGAAGATTCCAGAAAAGAGGACAAGACGGTCATCACTCCGTTTATGGCAGACGAGTGGAAAGGTTTTGTAAATGTGCGCGAGTGGGAGATGATGGATTCTGTCGATACTACCTTCGATAAGAAAAAATTGACTGCAATAGCAAAGGTAATTACTGAACTACCTGCCGATAAAAAGTTTTTGAGAAAAGTCGAGCGATTGATTAATGATCGTAAGAAAATGTTCTTTGAGACAGATAAACTTGATTGGGCTATGGGTGAGCTGCTGGCCTATGGAACCTTATTGGAAGAGGGTTATGGGGTTCGAATTTCTGGGCAAGATGTAGAAAGAGGTACATTTTCACATCGTCATGCGGTCATGAAGGTGGAGGAAAGTGAAGAAGAGGTGCTCCTATTAAATCATATTTCTGAGAAGCAAGGCAATTTTCAAATCTACAATTCGCTTTTGTCCGAATACGGCGTAGTTGGTTTTGATTACGGATATGCTATGGCGAGTCCTAATACATTGACTATTTGGGAGGCACAATTTGGTGATTTTAGTAACGGAGCTCAAATAATGATTGATCAATATATTTCAGCTGCGGAGGACAAATGGAAACTTCAAAACGGATTGGTGATGCTATTGCCACATGGTTATGAAGGTCAAGGGGCCGAACATTCATCAGCCAGAATGGAACGTTATTTACAGCTTTGTGCAAGAGACAATATGTATATTGCCGATTGTACCACTCCGGCCAATTTATTTCATTTATTCAGAAGACAAATGAAGGCCAACTTTAGAAAACCCTTGATTGTCTTCACGCCAAAAAGTCTGTTACGTCATCCAAAGGCAGTTTCGTCAGTAGATGAATTTGTTAATGGTAGTTTTCAGCAAATAATTGATGATACAACAGCAGACGTCAACAAGGTAAAGAGTTTAGTATTTTGTACAGGTAAGTTTTACTATGATCTTTTGGCCACAAAAGAGGAGCATAAAAGAGATGATGTGGCATTGGTGCGGATAGAGCAATTGTTTCCGCTGCCTTCTGATCAAATAAAAGAGATTATCAAAAAATATAAAAATGCGGATGATGTTGTTTGGGCCCAAGAAGAGCCACGAAACATGGGAGCTTGGAGTCATCTGTTAATGCATTTCGACGAAGCGAGCAAATTCAGGGTGGCAACAAGACGTTTTTATGCTTCCCCAGCTGCCGGTAGCGCTGTACGTTCTAAAAAGAGACATCAGCAGGTTATTGATTTTGTATTTGATAAGACTAAAGACAATATGACGCGCCCTGCTAAGAAAAAATAATACAGCAAATTTATAGATTATTATGATTTTAGAAATGAAAGTCCCGTCTCCGGGAGAATCGATTACCGAAGTAGAAATTGCGGACTGGTTGGTGGAAGATGGTGATTATGTTGAAAAAGATCAGGCCATTGCCGAAGTTGATTCCGATAAAGCTACTTTGGAATTACCCGCCGAGCAAAGTGGAACCATAACCTTGAAAGCTGAGGTTGGTGATGCTGTAGAAGTTGGTGCTGTGGTTTGTCTGATAGATACCGGCGCGGCCAAACCTAAAGGAGGTGAAGCCAAAGAAGAAAAGCCAAAAGCTGAGGTCAAGGAGGAGCCAAAGAAGGAAGAAAAATCTACGGCAAAGAAAGAGACCTATGCGTCAGGAACGCCTTCACCAGCAGCAAAAAAGATATTGGATGAAAAGGGAATCGATGCCAGTGGGGTAAAGGGGTCAGGCCGAGATGGCAGAATTACCAAAGAAGATGCTGTAAATGCGGTACCTTCTATGGGTACACCAACAGGAGGAAATAGGGGAGAGAGTCGATCAAAGCTTTCAATGCTTAGAAGAAAAGTAGCTGAACGCTTGGTTTCCGTTAAGAATGAAACGGCCATGTTGACCACGTTTAACGAGGTTGATATGTCTCCGATTTTTGAATTACGGAAACAGTATAAAGAAGCATTTAAAGAAAAGCATGGGGTAAGTTTAGGTTTCATGTCTTTCTTTACAAAGGCCGTAGTTCGTGCTTTGGAATTGTACCCTTCGGTAAATTCGATGATTGATGGTAAGGAAATGCTATCGTATGACTATTGTGATATCAGTATTGCCGTTTCTGGTCCAAAGGGATTGATGGTACCTGTTATTCGAAATGCAGAAAATTTAACTTTTAGAGGTGTTGAGTCCGAGGTAAAGCGATTGGCCATACGTGCCCGTGAAGGTGAAATTACAGTGGACGAAATGACAGGAGGTACATTTACCATTACCAATGGTGGTGTATTCGGTTCAATG
>CAZTLZ010000096.1:0-13504 GCA_964614665.1 uncultured Maribacter sp. | reverse complement strand
CATTAGGTGGTTATGCTCAAAACCCTGGTTATCCGCAATAAACAATTTTAGTTTGAGTTAGTTTAGTTTGATTCTCCCGTTATTCTCATAATAACGGGAGAATTGTTTTTACAAAGCTCTTTTTTGGAAAGTCATATGGATGTCAAATGTTCTTTGACTATAATCTCTACGGGAATGTCAATATGAAGCTCAGAATCATCTTGCTTCGTTAAAAAATTGAATAAGCTCTTAACGGCAGCATAACCCTGATATTTAGGCTGTTGATTGATAAGGAAGTTAATTTGGTCATTCTGCAGATATTTCAAGTTCTTCTTGTTCATATCAAAACCAATTAAAAAAGTATTGCTAACCTCATAGGTTTCAATAATTTCAGGAATCAGATGTGCCCTTGAATTGGTCACGAAAATACCTTTAGGGTCATCGCCCTTGAACCATGACTCAATTTCTTTTGTTGCCTTAAAAGTATCATTCAATGGGTGATTGATGGTTCTAATATCCACTTCTTGCCCGATAGATTCGAAAAATGCACGAAAACCATCCTCCCTTTGCTTATTGTTCACTTGAATACCAAGGTCGTTAATAATATTTACTATAAAATATTTGCCGGCATTTCCAACCACACCATGAAGCAATCTTCCTGCGACCATTCCCGCAATATGTGAGTTTTGACGAATAAAGTGTGCGTGGTGGTTCAGTTCGATTTCCGTATCTAAGAAAACCACAGGAATATTTTTAGATTTAGCCTTCTTCAATAGTGTATTGCATTCTTTTTTAAAAAATGGCACGGTAACTATAGCATCATAGTTATTCTTCAAGAATATACGCTCCCCAGCTTCCTTAAAAGAAGCGGAAGATCCCTCAAATTGATAGTAGTCAACTTTTACCCCGAGCTCTTTTAACTCGTCAACTGCCTTGGAGATTCCTCTTTTTGGCAACTTCCAATAACTATATTTATCCTTGCTTTCTGGAAATAGCACAGCGAAGTTTATCTTTTTTACGGAGGCAAGTTTCAATCTACTCGCCATCGTATTTTTTTGATAGCCAGTTTCTTTTATGATTTTAAGGATTTTCTCTTCGGTTTCTTTAGAGACACCCCCTCGTTTATGCAGTACGCGGTCAATAGTGCCAATTGACACATTTGCCAATTTGGCGATTTGTTTTATTCCCATGGCCAATTACTCGTCCAAATTATTAACGCTTCGCAAGCTACTATGTTTGAACTGAAATCTAGAAATTTATCGGTAAATAAATTCTTTCATAGTTCAGTGGCCAATATGTCTTTAAATTGTATCGACATTTCCCTATTGGGGTGAAGTTGAATTCCAATCGGCCCTTCTAAATTGGCATTCTCTAGGGTGTAGTTCATAACTTCTGTTCCATTAAGCCATACTTTGTAGGTATTACCAATAGCCGTGGCCTTTATGGTGTTCCAATCATCAGTTTTTAATAGTTCTTTGATTCCCTCCGCTTCAACAGGATATCCTTTCTTAGGAACATAGGGTGAGGCCGTCATATCTCGTTTTAAGGATCCAGATTCCCCAATTTGTATTTGTGTATTCCTTTCGTCATCCCCTCTCATAAAAATTCCAGAATCAACCGTTCCTTCTCCAAATTTGAAATCCATTTGGACAACAAAATCTTTATACTTTCTCTTCGTCCATAAAATTGAACCTTTTTTATCAGGATCACTTTTTGACCAAAGCGTTCCTTCATCCATAGTCCACCACACATTGTTCTCAGGAATTTCCCAATAATCCAAATCATCACCATCGAAAATAGTTTCCATTTGGTGTTCGGACGTTTGTGCAAAAGAATTTGATACAACTGCTGCGCTAAAAATCAGTAAAAAAAAATGTTTCATTATGTCAGTTTTAAAAGGAACACTATTGACTAAAATCACTAAAGGATTGATCGATTGTCTCTTTAGAAAGTTCAGAACCATTATGGATTAGAATCCGATAGTTAAAAGTGGTTGATTCTCCTTTCTTTAACTTAAAATCCAAAACTTCTTTTCCATCGGAAAATATTGCCTGACCTAGCGGATTAGCAGCGAAAAGACCATAATCGCGAGCATGCCAATACGTAGGATAACCCACATTTTTTTTATGATCAATTATAGTAATCGATACTGTTTCGCCTTCAATAGTACTTTCCAACTTTACCCATTTATTTCGAGTACCCCAAACATCATTACCAGTCAGTCCTTCACTGCTAAAATAATTTCCGTTTACGCCTTCGTTATTCAAGGCTTCCACTTCCGTTACATTTCCTTCTGCATCGGTATAAGCAGCCGGTTTATCAGTGGGAAGCTCTAGTTCCCTTGCGACTCGAAGGCCTATCATTCCTTCCTTATTATCCTCAAATGAAACATCCACCAAAGCCTTTAGGGTTGTTGAACGATCTATTATTCTAGTACCGCCTTCCTCAGAAAACTTAAATTCTGTTATCTCTTCCAACAAATCCACATCTAATGGAGAGCGCCAAGATGCTTTGATTTTTAGAACCCCATTATCGGAATCACTTTCCAAAATTTCTTGATGATAGATCGCGCCATATTTATGCTTTTCTTCAGCAGGAATCGCGAACGAATTATTCCAAAAATCAAAGCCATTGACATCCCCATAGTTTAACCAAAGTCCGGCATGATGCGGATGGTCTATTCGTTCATTCGGTCTTGGAGAAAATGGAAAACCTCTGGTCACCGTCTTTCCACTCTTTGTCACTATAGGATACAATATTGGTTTCGGTGTTTGTCCATCATAGACATAGTTAGTAAATAGTTCTCCATCGATTTTGATCTCCACTTTTTTATTGGTCGTGTCATTCACAAAAGTGACGCTGGGATTCGTAGTCATTTCACTTTCATTGGAATTTTCACTTTCAGACGTCTCTTTTTTATCCTTACAGGACATAGAAAGAGCTATTAAAACCAAACAACAATTTGTTACTGTTTTCAACATATTCAAAGCTTAGTATTGAAATACTTTTCCGCCAGCTAAAACATCTTGAGTCGCCTCATCAAACGTAGCTTTGAGTCCCGTTCTAAGAGCCGCTGTGGTCATGATGTTTGCTATCGAATGGTTATACCCGGCTTCAACAGGACCATTGGTGGTCTCGCGACTTCGTACACATTCCATCCAGTTCAACATGTGGGTTGTAGTCATATTATCCGCACCTGTATTGGCCGAAGTAACTACTTTCGGAGCATTATCAGAAAGATTGAAACCTTCTAGTTTATTGGGTTTCATATCCATTGCTGACGCAAATCTTTCATTCAATCCACCATTGTCACTTACCTTATTCGTATCTAGGTTCAATTCTCCCCCGTTGGAATAATAAATCTCTTTTGTTCCGCCTGCGGAGTTCGTAAATCTGGAGGAATAGGTTACCTGAAAACCCGAACTCATATCATCGCCAGGGCCGTAATCAAAAACAGCGGACATGGTATCAAAGTTCTTTCTTCCGTCTTTCCATAGGTAAATTCCCCCATTGGCTGCCACACTTCTCGGATGATCGAAGCCTGAAAACCAGTGTACAGTATCGATTTGATGCGACATCCACTGTCCTGGAATTCCTGAAGAATACGGCCAAAACAAACGATACTCTAAATATTTTCTAGGGTCCCAAGCAGCTTCTGGGCGATTCATTTGATAACGTTTCCAATCTACATCTGATTCTCTAATCTCACTTGTCAATTTGGGCAAACGCCATCTACCAGGTTGGTTGACATTCCAGGTCATTTCAACCATAACAATATCACCAAACTTTCCAGATTTAATATAATTGTTCGCGGCATGGTAATTTGCTCCACTTCTTCTTTGCGAACCTATTTGAAATACAATACCTGCATCTTTAACCGCTTTCATACCAACTCGAGCATCCGCCATAGTTTCGGCAAAGGGCTTTTCACAATACACATCCTTTTTAGCGTTGGCCGCTTGTACTGTATGAAGTGCATGTTGAAAATCAGCAGTAGAAATGATTACAGCATCTATCTCATTCTTATCATACATTTCTTCATTATTTCGCCAAGAGGTAATTTTATTTCCAGTTACCTCCTTAACTTTTGCCATACCTTCATCTCTTCGTCGATTCCAGATATCGGAGACTCCCACAAGTTCAAAATTCTGAGCTTTGCTCAAACTGTTAAATGCTGGAAGCAAAGCACCCTTGAAACGATTCGAAAAACCAGCGATACCAACCCGAACGCGGTCATTCGCACCTAGTATTTTTCTATAACTGCTTGCACTCATCGCATTCGCTCCCAAAACAATTCCGCTAGAAGCCAATGCCGTTTTTTTTATAAAATCTCGTCTATTTTTTTTCATTTTATATAATTTAAAATTCCCGTACTTTAATATTTTTAAAAAAAACTTCATCTCCGTGATCTTGCAATAAGATCAAGCCTTCTGGTACACGGCCGAAGTTTTCCCATTTTTCATATTTACTTTTCTCTACCAAAGCCCCAAAAGCTTGACTGAATCTGTCGAATTCAACTACTTTTACCTGATTGAGCCAATGTTCAACATGGCCATCTTTTACAAGAATTCGTGCATTGTTCCATTTACCTACTCCCTTAAAGTTCTTGCCTCTTGAATTTCCATTGTTTTCTGCCCGAATCAAATCATATAAGGACCCTACAGTTCTATTTCCATTTTTGCCCTGTGTTGCATCTGGATGCTTCTTATCATCCAAAACTTGAAACTCTAGCCCAATAGCGGATCCTTCCCCTTTGTTCAATTCAGAATCCACAAAATATTTTATGCCGCTATTTGCTCCCTCACTAATTTTGAAGTCAACACTCAGTTCAAAATTTTTAAAGGAGTCAAGGGTTACAATATCACCCCCGTTCCGAGATTCGTGGCCTCCGGATGATAATACCGTTAGTACACCATCCTTCATCTCCCATCCTTTTCCAGGGAACCCATCAAGCTTTGCTCCTCTCCATCCATTGGAAGTTTTGCCATCCCAAAGTAAACGCCAACCAGTTCGTGCTTCATTATTGGTCAGCTCATTCTTGAGATAACTTATTTCAGGCACATCACTATCAACGACCCCTCTTGATTTTTCTAAATCGCTGGTCTTTATCCTGATATTTTTCCACCGAACCGTTTTTCCTTCTAAACTTTCATCATGAATACTATGCACTTGAAAGGCAATAAAACCTTCTGCCGTAGTATCATCAACCAAATTTGCACACTGCACATTGTTAATCCATGTACGAATGTTTTTACCAATCGCTTCAATTCGATAATGATTCCATTGACCTGACACGAAAGCACTTTGTCCTTTTGGGTTTCGTGTAAGCGGATACAACCAGCCGTTGCGTGCTTCATCATAAACCCCACCAGCCCATTTTCTTGAACTAGTTTCAATTTCACATTGATAGCCGTGTACTCTTCCATCCATATATTCGGGTGTACTTAAACTTCGGAACTGCACACCAGAATTCAATCCATTTTCGACAAAAACGTCAAATTCAAGAATGAAGTCGGCATATGTATTCTTAGTCGCCATAAAACTATTAGGAGTACCCATTTTTGAAGTGCCGATCAACTCGTTGTTTTTAATCTCATATTCAGCATCTCCATTTAATTGTTTGAAGTTCTTAAGATCTTTCCCATTAAATAGTACTTCCCAATTTTCTTGGGCCGAAAGCATCACAGTGGTAAGAATCACGGAAATAAACAGGAGCGTTTTGGTTTTCTTCATTTGAAATAGGTTCTTTTATTCTATTGGTTTTTACGCCAAATTATCATATTCTCAAAAATCACTTAAAAAAATTGCGTTAACGTTAACGCAATATAAATAATATTTTTAACTTACCATCGTAAACAGGTAGTTTGTTATAGATGTTATCTATAAATTGCGCCCATTTTACATTACTAATAAATATTTAGATGCATCGACCAACCAAGTTCATTCATGACAATTTTCTTCTTGAAAACTCTCAAGCAGAGGAGCTCTATCATCAGTATGCCTGTAAAGTTCCGATTATAGATTACCACAATCATTTGCCCCCACAAGAAATCGCCCAGAACAAGATTTTCGATAATATTACGGAAATATGGATTCATGGCGACCATTACAAGTGGCGGGGTATGAGGACTCTCGGCATAAATGAAAAGTACATTACGGGTTCGGCATCTGATAAAGAGAAATTTCAAAAATGGGCTTATACCGTTCCTTATACCATGCGAAATCCGTTATATCATTGGACTCACATGGAATTGGACAGATACTTTGGTATCACTGATTTATTAAACTCTGAAAATGCGGACAAAATCTACAATGAAGCTTCTGAAAAATTAAAAACAGAAGCCTTCAGTTGCCAAAGTTTACTGACCAAAATGAACGTTGAGTCTTTGTGCACTACGGATGACCCAACGGACTCATTGGAACATCATCAAATGCTTGCCAAAGGGGACTTCAAAACAAAGGTCAGTATGACCTTTCGACCTGATAAGGCTATTTTTATCGGAACCGAATCCTATCAGGATTATTTGGACAGATTATCACAGGCCAGTAAAGTAAACATTGAATCATATGACGACCTTTGTGATGCGCTCCGCAATCGCGTTACATATTTTCATGCTAACGGATGTCGCTTGTCTGATCATGGTTTTGAACATATGTATGCGGAGGAATTTACGGAAGCAGAAGTGAAAGCTATCTTTAAGAAGAAGATTGACAAATCAACTATTTCAAAAAAGGAAGTTCTAAAATTTCAAAGTGCGTTACTCCAGTTCCTTTCAGAACTTTACCATGAATTTGGATGGGTACAGCAATTTCATTTGGGTGCTCTGCGCAATAACAATAGTAGGATGTTGCGCAAACTTGGTCCTGATACCGGATGGGATTCAATTGGCGATTTCCAACAAGCAAGTAGCCTCTCCAAGTTTCTTAATACAATGGACAGCAAGAACAAATTGACCAAGACCGTAATCTACAATAACAACCCCATAGATAACGATATGATGGCCTCGATGATTGGAAACTTCAACGATGGCAGTATCAAAGGGAAAGTTCAATTCGGTTCTGGCTGGTGGTTTATGGATCAGAAAGAAGGTATGATCGATCAAATGAACGCACTCTCGAATATCGGACTCCTTAGTTGCTTTATAGGAATGCTCACTGATTCAAGAAGTTTTCTCTCTTTCCCTAGACACGAGTATTTTAGACGCATTCTTTGTAACCTCTTCGGAAAAGATATCCAAAATGGTGAACTACCTAATGATATAGAGTGGATTGGAAAGCTAATTCAGGACATATGCTACAATAATGCTAAGGAATACTTTGACTTTTAAGAATTCATGCTACCACTATTCAGAAGTAGTGCACTACCTCCCCATCCAGCCACCGTCGACTAACATCGTTCCACCATGCATATAATTTGACGCCTCTGAACATAAGAAAACTATCGGGCCCTTGAAATCTTCGGGCTGCCCCCATCGGCCAGCTGGAATCCTAGTTAAAATAGCATCATTTCGTTCGGGATTATTGCGTAGCGCTTCTGTATTGTCAGTACTAATATAGCCCGGAGCAATAGCATTCACATTCACGCCTAAACCCGCCCATTCGTTTGCAAATGCCATGGTCATCTGACCAATAGCCCCTTTACTAGCAGCATAACCTGGAACGGTAATTCCACCTTGAAATGTCAAAAGAGAGGCGGTGAAAACAATCTTTCCCGAACCTCTTTTAATCATTTCCTTCCCAATTTCACGAGTCAACACAAACTGAGCCGTTTGGTTCACCTCAATTACTTTATCCCAGTATTCATCTGAATGTTCGGCGGCAGGAGCACGTAAAATAGTCCCGGCATTGTTTACTAGAATATCGATTTTGGGAAAATCATCTTTTAGCTGTTTCACGAATTCATAGAGCGCATCACGATTGCCGAAATCACAGGTATAGGCTTTGAATTTCCGACCCAATCCCACGACTTCCTGTTCCACCATGCTGCCAAATTCTTCTAAGGAAGCACTAACCCCTATAATATCTGCTCCCGCCTCCGCCAAACCTATAGCCATTGCTTTTCCTATTCCACGTTTACAACCCGTGACCAAAGCTGTTTTTCCTTTTAAGCTAAATTGATTTAATACGTTCATTATGTACTTTCTATTTTAGTTTTGTTTTACAACTGACAATCCATCAAAACCTTCATACCATCTGGATTGTTATCAATATTTTCAAAAACTTGTTGAATATTGCTCAACGGCTGTACATCGGTAATCATTTGTTCGAAGGGTAGTTCATTAGCTGTAATCAGTTCGATTGCTCTTTCGTAGTCCTCTTTTTCGTAAACTCGTGCCCCGATAAGTTTTAGTTCTTTCCAGAAAAATTTAAAAAGGTCAACTTCCTTTTTTTGCCCATGGATGGCGACCATTAAAATACGCCCTCGAATGCCTGCTACTTCTGTCATAATGTCTAATGCCGGTTGAACACCCGCTACTTCAAACACCACATCAGCTCTTCTATTCTCGGTTTGTTCCTTAACATACTCAATCAAATCAATCTTGGTGGGGTTGACGGCATCTAGGCCTAATTCCTTCGCCTTTGTGACTCTATTTTCATTGACCTCGGAAACAATCACTGTTGCCCCGGTTTCCTTGGCAACCATAGCAACTAAAAGACCTATTGGACCTCCTCCTAGTACAACAGCGGTTTCACCTGCTTTCAATTCACTCAATCGCACATCGTGCACTGCAACCGATAAAGGTTCTATTAAAGCTGCCAATTTCAAATCAGTTTCCACTTTTAGCTTGTGTAGCGTAAAAGCGGGAACATTCCAATATTGCTGCATCGAACCCGGACTATCGATTCCGATAAATTTTAACTCTTCACAAATGTGATTGAAACCCTTGTCCGAAGGCTTTACGCCTCTATCATCGAGCGGCCTGACAACTACTTTTTCCCCAATCGAAAATCCTGAAACTCCTTCTCCTACAGCATCGATAGTCCCTGACATTTCATGACCGATCGTTAAAGGAATGCTTACACGTTTATCCATCATTCCATGGTAAATATGTACATCGGTACCACAAACGCCAGAATAGGCGACTTTGATTCTTACTTCTCCTTTTAAGGGTTGCTCAATTTCCTTTTCAATAACGGAAAAGGCCTTATTTCCCTGATATAATGTTGCTTTCAATATGCTTGTTTTAAATTTATCTTACCACGCGACCAGAAGTATTACCTCCCATCAAACGCTCGACCTCAGCTCGGGTGGAATAATTGAAGTCTCCCTTTATAGAATGCTTTAAACAGGAGGCGGCAATGGCGTAGTTCACCGCGGTCTGCGGATTGTTCAATTCAGGAGTAACTAGCGAGAAAATCAATCCGCCTGCAAAAGAATCGCCACCACCTACCCTATCGACAATGTTCTTAATCTGATACGGGTTATAATCTCCGTTTTCGTCCAAGGGTGCAAAATACGGAGTGTTGGATGTAGCATCGAAAAGCATGGCGCCCCAATTATTATGGCTTGCCGAAAGACTTTGCCGAAGTGTAATGGCCACTTTACTCACATTTGGAAATTGTTGCACTACCTGACGTGCAACATCTGGATACCGAGAGGTATCCAAGGTGCCAGAATGTACATCAGTATCTCCAGCTTGAATGCCCAAAACATCATGACAATCTTCTTCGTTTCCTACCACGACATCAATGAAAGGCAAAATTCCACGCATGGTCTTCTGGGCCAATTCCTTGGCTGAATAATTCGAATCCCATTTCCAAAGTTTTCCCCTAAAATTTAAATCAATGGAAACGAATGCTCCAGCCTCTTTTGCTTTCTGCGCCGCAACCAATGTCGCCTCAGCCGCAGTTTTAGAAAGTGCAGGGGTAATTCCACTTAAGTGAAGCCATTGTGCATCTTTAAAAATGTTATCCCAATCATAAGCGCTAGCCGGAGTAATGGCAATAGCAGAATCAGCCCTGTCATAAATTACATTACTAGGTCTTTGGTTTGCCCCGGTTTCCAAAAAATAGAGTCCTAATCTACCTTCATCCGTCCGTAACACATAATCGGTATCAATGCCAACCGCTCGAACCGAATCCATCGTCGCTTCCGCCAAAGCATGTTTGGGCAAAGCTGTAACATATCGAGCTTTACCTCCAAAATTACAAATAGAAGCTGCCACACTTGCTTCAGCTCCTGCATAGGTAACATCTAAATTTCTACTTTGTCTCAATCGTAAATTAGCTGGTGCAGCCAAGCGCCCCATAATCTCCCCGAAGGTTACTACTTTCTTCATATTTTTTATTCTCGGTCAGGACCTAATTTCCGTAATTAGGTTTCTAATTTCCTGCGCATTCTTAGTTATCGAAGCCCAATCCTCGGATTGAATCAAGCTTCTCTTAGCAACCCAACTACCTCCAATTGCCGTTATCAAATTAGATTGTAAATAGGTGGGCGCATTGCTCATATTACAGCCCCCTAAGGGAATGAACTTTAAACCCAAATAATTGTACGGTGCCGCCATGCTTTCTAAATGTTTAATACCGCCAGAAGTTGCAGCAGGAAAAAATTTTAGAATGCGACACCCTTCTTGAATAGCAATTTCAATATCTGTTGGTGTCATAATTCCTGGAGCAAATGACAAACCTTGCTTATTGGCTTCGGCAATGATTTTCGGATTACAACCCGGAGATACAGCAAAATCAGCTCCCACATCAACAACTGCCTTTACCTGGTCTACCGTCAAAACGGTACCAAACCCCAAGGTTATTTCAGGAACTTCATCCTTAATTACTTTGGCAGCATCTAAAGCCGCTGGTGTACGAAGTGTCAATTCAATCGTATCAACACCCCCTGCAAGCAAAGCACTGGCCAATGGAACAGCGTGCTTTACCTCATCTACAACCAATACTGCTATAACACCCGAATCATCTATTTTCTTCATCAATTCAAGTGACATTGCTTTTTGGTCGATTACAGGCATTTCTTGAATTTTTTGGTTATTAAAAATACTAATTATAAGTAGGTCAACTAAGTTATCTAGAATTTCTAATCATTCTAGTGTTTATCGATAACTTTTTGAATATGTGATCTGGAAAAAGCGATGTGATTGCAGCAAATGAATAGAAATTCTTTTGTGAAACTTCTTTTTCTTTATTGAATCAATATTTAAAACCACTTATGAGAAACTTAAAAAAATGCCAAATTATGTATTCAATCCAAAAAGATATTACATTTGTTTCGTAATTTTTCTATTTACAGTAACGTTGTAAAAAACGATTGCTCTTTTGATAGTAGAGAAATTGCTGTTTTTTTTAACTGAGTGAACAGTTGGGCAACTAATGACCAAAGCGTTTTTTAAATATCTTTTTTCGCTTAGCTTACTTCTGCTGGTTGGAAGTAATGTGGTGTACGGTCATGAAATAAATTCGACGACTACTTCACCTAAAAGTAACGTTGCGTTTGCAAATAGTTATGGTGCCGAAGACTTGGAGAGTAGTATCAATTCTTCGTCCGCCCTTCCCGAAAAACAACAACATATTATTGGAGAGGAAAAAGTAGAAGAGGAAGAGGAACGAACAACTTCCGACGAAAACTTTTTGAGTACTTCTTTTTCAATTACACTTTCATCCCGTTGTTTATTAGTATTTCCAAAGGAAGAACTATCATTCTATCCTGATTTTTCCTGTGAACCTTCGTTTAAGCGTTACCTGCGCTTTGAGGCCTTTCGACTTTGATTTTATTCCGTTAGGTAACTTCTGTCCTAACAGCCCCTTTAGTTTTTCGCCTGATTGACACCGGTAAACACGCCTCTGTTTTAGGGCCAGCATGCCAATTTCTTGGCTGCCATTAATCCATCCATTAATCATTTACAAAAGAGAATCATGAAGAGAATAATCATGCTCGCAGGCTTGTGTATTGCCTTGTTCAACAGCAGTTGTGCAGAAAAAAAAGAAAAGCACGAAGAAGAAACCAAGTTTTTAGTTACGAGTCCGGCTCAAATGGACACTTCCGTTACTACGGATTATGTGAGTCAAATACGTTCCATTCGCCATATCGAACTACGCGCTCTGGAGCACGGTTATCTGCAAAAAATATATGTCGATGAAGGCGACGCGGTAAAAGAGGGACAGCTTTTGTTCCAGATTATGCCAAACCTTTATGAAGCCGAAAAACAAAAGGCACAGGCCGAGGTCAACTTTGCCGAGATCGAATACCAAAACACAAAAAAATTGGCTGACGGTGATGTAGTTTCCCCCAATGAACTGGCAATGGCCAAAGCCAAACTCGACCAAGCGAAAGCAGAATTGGCATTGGCACAAGTGCATCTGGAATTCACGAAGATCCGTGCACCGTTTGATGGCATCATTGACCGTTTTCACGTACGTGAGGGCAGTCTGCTTGAAGAGGGCGAGCTTCTCACTGAACTAGCCGACAACAGCAAAATGTGGGTCTATTTCAACGTTCCGGAGGCCGAATATCTTGACTATACGGTACAGCTTAAAAAAGACGAGCCTTTGAATGTTGATCTGCTCATGGCCAATAACAAGCTTTTTCAGTATTCGGGAGTGGTCGAAACCATCGAGGCAGACTTCAACAACGAAACAGGCAATATTCCATTTCGGGCAACATTCCCAAATCCCCAGGGGCTTTTAAGACATGGGGAAACTGGGAACATCCAACTAAAAGTTCCTTTGAAAAATGCGTTGATTATCCCCCAGAAAGCCACTTTTGAGATACTGGACAAAAAATATGTGTTCGTCGTCGATGAAAACAATATGCTGAACTCAAGACAAATTACCCTTGGCGAGGAAATGCAGCATCTATATGTCGTTACCCAGGGCCTGAAGCCCAATGACAAAATCTTACTTAACGGTCTCCGAAAAGTAAAGGAGAAAGACGAAATCAGCTACGATTATCTCAAGCCCGAAGCAGTACTTTCAAAATTAGAGCTCTACGCCGAATAATAACATCCTTAAAAAAATAGAAAATGTTCAGTAAGATCATTCATAGACCGGTTTTGGCAATCGCCATTTCGTTCGTCATCGTTTTTGTGGGGATGTTGGCCATCAAGCAGTTGCCCATCTCACAATTTCCGCAAATCGCACCTACTACAGTCAGTATTTTTGTGGCCTACCCTGGTTCGAATGCAGACGTTTTGACCAAATCGACCTTAATCCCTCTGGAAAAATCAATCAACGGCGTGCAAGGCATGCGTTATATTTCTTCGGATGCCACAAGCGCAGGGGAAGCAACCATAAACGTAATTTTTGAACCAGGCACAGACCCCGACCAGGCGACTGTTCGTGTAAAGACACGGGTTGATCAAGTGATGCCCTTGCTACCCGAACTGGTACAACGAGAAGGTGTCATCATTACCCCCATACAGCCAAGTATGCTGATGTATGTGAATTTGTACAGCACGGCAAAGGATGCCGACCAAAAATTCTTGTACAATTATGCGAACGTAAATATGGTGCCCGAACTTCAACGTATCAAGGGTATCGTAAGTGCTAAAATTCTGGGCAGCCGCCAATATGC
>CAZTLZ010000095.1:0-13509 GCA_964614665.1 uncultured Maribacter sp. | reverse complement strand
ATCCGCCTGCATAACCGGTCAAAGAACCATCACTGCCAATTACACGATGACAGGGAATCACGATCCATAGCGGGTTTTTACCATTGGCGGCAGCTACTGCCCTAATTGCTTTGACATCTCCTAGAGTTTTTGAGAGATCCAAGTAAGAGGTTGTTTTTCCATATGGAATATTCAATAGAGCCTCCCAAACGCGTTTTTGAAAATCAGTGCCTTGAGGATTTAATTCCAATGCGAAATCTTCCCGTTGCCCTTGGAAATACTCCTTTAGTTGATAGGCACAATCCTCCAATACTTCTGGAATAACCTTTGTTAATTCTTCATCCGTATCGAGAACAGTTATGGCTTGAATTCCCTGATTATCACCTTCGAGTTTGGCCACACCCAGAGGTGTTGGTATGAAAGCATTTTCCATCACTCGGCTTCCTTTTGTTTGTCTATAATGCCAAGTCGCTGTGCCCTATCTTGCCAATTTTTACGGGCCAGTTCCTGAAGATCGGCCACACTATCACTTTCATCCATGATTTCAAGGCCAAGTAAGGTTTCGATAATATCTTCCATAGTCACCAAACCACTTATAGAACCGTATTCATCTACCACCAGAGCTATATGAATTCGCTTACTTATAAGTGTGTCGAAGAGTTTCGGAATTGGAGTATTGCGCTCAGTTGCTAAAATATCACGCCTTATTTCGGAAAGTGGATTATCCCCATTGTCATGTATCATTTCTTCCAAAATGTTGTCCTTAAGAACAAAACCTGTGATGTGGTCCACGTTGTCTCCATGAACCGGAATCCGTGAAAAACGCATCTTGGAATTTTCAGTAAAAAAATCTTGAATGGTTTGTTCTTCAGAGGCAATTTTCATTACCGCTCTAGGGGTCATGATATCCTTTACCAAAACTTCATCGAAACGAAGTAGATTCTTTATGATTGTCGATTCTGATTGTTCGAAAACACCTTCTTCTTGGGCAATATCGGCCATGGCACTAAAATCATCTCTACTTAATACACTACCATGGTGACCTTTTCCTCCCACCAATTTGGTAAAAAGCTGTAAAACCCAAAGGAGGCCGGTCCATTTTAAAACAAGCACCATACCCTTAAGCGTCTTGGCAGTGAAATTGGACAATTGTCGCCAAAAAGTCGCACCAATGGTCTTTGGAATAATCTCTGACGCAACTAATATTAAGATTGTCATGATCGTAGATACCACGCCAACCATCAAATCTTCGGTAAATTCAATACCGAAAAGCGAACGGGTGGTACTACCATACAGTTCGGCATAGGCTACTTTGGCCTGAACACCCACCAAGATAGCTCCAACGGTATGTGCTATGGTATTGAGTGTTAATATGGCTATCAAAGGTTTGTCTACATCCTTTTTAAGTTCCTCTAAAGTTTCAGCATATGCTTTCCCTTCCTTTTTCTTGATGTTCACAAAAGTGGGCGTCACACTTAGTAGCACCGCTTCTAAAATTGAACATAAAAACGAGAAGAAGATAGATATTACAGCATAAAAAATAAGAAGGCCCATGCAATCTGTTTAATGGCACGAATGTACTAAGAAAAATACTAATTTGAGGAAGTCTCTTTAGCCTCATAGAAAACAGAGTGGAGTGCAGTTCTAATATTTAGGTCATATAGATTACGATGAGATCTAGAGGGGTAAACGCGATTGGATAGAAAAATAAATACCAATTGGTTTTTTGGGTCTGCCCAAACGAAAGTGCCTGTGAAACCAGAGTGTCCAAAGCTTTCTTGACTCGCTTGTGGAGCTGGGTACGCCTTTTTTAGCTTTAAAGTGTCATTGCCCAAAAGTGGTTTGTCAAAACCCAACCCCCGTCGATTTTCGTTATCAGGATACTGTACTTTGATAAATTCTTTTACAGTCGCTTCTTCTAAATAACGTTTACCTCCGTATGTGCCATAATTCATGTATAGTTGCATGAGTCGCGCCAAATCTTCTGCCGTACCGAATAATCCTGCATTGCCAGAGATACCACCCATTAATGCCGCATTTTCATCGTGAACCCATTCTTTTGTAAGCGATTTCCTGAAAAAGGTGTCTATTTCGGTTGGAACAATAGCATTTGAAAAACCCTTGGTTTTGGGTTTGAACCCCATCGTGGCATTTCCTATAGGGTCATAGAAATAGTTTCTTAGGTATTGCGAATATTCAATTCCAGCTAGATTTTTTATGATTTCCGGATATAATAAAAAAGTTAGGCCGGAGTAGTTATATTTTTTCTCGTCCGAGACTTTGGACCTTGAAATTTCACGATATACTTTCTTTTTAAATCGTTCATTTACATATAAATTCTCATAGGCCTGATTACGATATTTAGAATACTGTCTATCTCGAATCCATCGCTTTTTTAGCTTCCCGTTTTTTTTCGTGACTTCGTTTAGAAAAACAATGTATGGTTCGAGCCCTGCTTGATGGGCCAATATTTCTCGAAGGGTCAGGTCTTTTTTGTCGGCTACTTTTTGCCAAGGCTTCCAATAATCACTAAAGGGCTCGTCGAGTGCTATTTTGTCTTCACCATGAAGTTTCATTAAAGCCGGAAGGGCAGCTGTAATCTTTGTTACGGATGCCAAATCGTAAATATCATTTTGTGCGACGGGTTGAATACTATCATAAGTGTGATATCCATAGGTTTTATGGAAAACGATTTTACGCTGTTTTGCAACCAATAGCTGGGCTCCAGGAAAAGCTTTCTGACGGATGCTTTCTAACATTATGGAATCAACCTTGGAGTTAATGTAGGTGGAATCAAGCCCGACCTCTGACGGATTAGCATATGAAAGCTCGTCAACAGCACTAATATTGAAATTTTCAGAAGTGCTTTCTTGAGCGTGTACTGTACTAAGAAATAATACGAATAAAGAGAAAAGGAACTTTTTCATTATAGGCTATTGTTATTCCATCAAACGCACTGCATCCTTTGCGAAATAGCTTGCAATAATATTCGCACCGGCTCTCTTAAACGCGATTAATTGTTCCATCATAACAGAATCATGATCTAACCATCCTTTTTCGGCCGCGGCTTTCAGCATGGCATACTCGCCACTAACCTGATAAACTGCTACGGGCACATCTACTTCATTTCTAATTTCACGAAGGATATCCAAATATGCCGACCCTGGTTTCACCATAACAATGTCGGCCCCTTCATCGATATCAGCTTGTGTTTCGGCGATTGCTTCAAATCTATTTGCAAAATCCATCTGATAGGTTTTCTTGTCTTTTGGGACGTCTTTCATATCGACGGGGGCAGAATCCAAAGCATCACGAAATGGACCATAAAAGGCACTGGCATACTTTGCGCTATAACTCATAATGCCCGTGTTATACAATTCTTCTTCTTCCAAAGCCTCACGTATGGTTAAGATACGACCATCCATCATATCACTGGGTGCAACAAAATCGGCTCCGGCTTGGGCATGTGAGATGCTCATTTCAGCCAAAATTTCGGAGGTCTCATCGTTCAAAATTTGTCCGTTTTGAACAATACCATCATGGCCGAAAGAAGAATAAGGATCTAAGGCCACATCGGTCATTACCAACATTTCGGGACAGGCATTTTTCACATGTTTTATGGCTAATTGCATGAGGCCATTTGGGTTTAGCGCCTCAGAGCCCTTGTTGTCCTTAAGATTGTCGGGAACTTTTACGAATAACAAAACAGCACAAAGCCCCATACTCCATAGTTCTTTGACCTCCTTTTCCAAGTTGTCCAGGCTTAACCTGTAGTAATTGGGCATGGATGTAATTTCTTCCTTAACACCTTTGCCTTCTACTACGAACAAGGGTACCAGAAAATCACTCGGGGTCAAAATGGTTTCGCGCACCAAATGGCGTATGGCATCAGTTTGACGCAGCCTTCTATTTCTTCTTAATGGAAACATGTGAATGGTTTATAGTATAAAGTTACTGATTATCAATAGAATTTGAGAGTGTCTCGGAATTCAATTCTTCAGCACATTTTATGATTTCTTGTAGTTTACGGCCCAGTCCTTCTTTCGCCCAAATACCGATATCTTTTTTTAGTGGAACGGCATTTTGATCAGCATCGATATACTTTTTTACAGAAGTTATCAGGGGATTATCCAAATCAGAGATTTTCAAAATTGATTTCTCTCCCGGTAAGGTATAGTCATTTTCATAGTCGTAACAGAATACCAAAACATGGTCACCGATAATAAGATCTAGTCCATCAAAACAGTCCGTGGTAATGAACTTTTGATTTGCATAGGTGTTTTCTCCGAGGTCTTTGATTTTATAAACCTGGTCAATTTCGATGGTGCCTTTTTGCGAGGTGTATAGAGGCCCAGCATTATCGGTAGGTTGTTGCAGATCAGTAACGGTTCCTAAAAATACCAGCGAAAGTTCGTCGCCACACTGGCCTATAAAAGGTCCTGATTCTGCCCACCAATAGGTGTAGCCAACCTTTAAAGTATCTTGAACAAATTCGATTTCGATATCACTTTTTGATTTTTTGGGATTGCATGACATTGATAAAACCAGTAGCGAGACAGAAAGTATAAAAAGAGACTTATTTTCTAAACCCATTCTTTTGGATTTATAAGTACTTCCAACAACCTTGCTTCCTCACTACCTTCTTCAGGATGATAGTCATAGTGCCATTGTACATGTGGGGGAAGACTCATCAGAATACTTTCGATACGACCATTAGTTTTGAGGCCGAATAACGTCCCCTTATCATGCACCAGATTAAACTCTACATAACGACCACGTCGAATTTCTTGCCAATTACGCTGAAGTGGAGTAAAATCAATAGACAGGCGTTTTATAACGATTGGTATATATGTTTCAAGAAAGCTATTTCCAACCTCACTTACAAAGTTATACCAGTCTTGCATTTGCATTTCTTTGGAAGCTTTGCAATAGTCAAAAAATAGTCCACCTATGCCGCGTGCTTCATTTCTATGGGAATTCCAAAAATAGTCGTCGCAACGTTTTTTATATATCGAATAAAAATTAGGGTTATGGTTGTCGCATGCTTTCTTGCAAATGGAATGAAAATGAATCGCATCTTCATCAAATAGATAATAAGGAGTTAAATCTTGTCCCCCACCAAACCATTGGTCAACGATGTTCCCTTGTTTATCATACATTTCAAAATACCGCCAGTTGGCATGTACCGTCGGAACCATTGGGCTCCTTGGGTGTAACACTAAGCTTAATCCGCAGGCGAAAAAATCAGCATCTTCGACTCCAAAATAGGCTTGCATGGTTTTGGGTAGTTCCCCATGAACGGCAGAGATGTTTACACCCCCTTTTTCAAAAACAGCACCGTTTTCAATGACACGGGTTCTTCCACCACCACCTTCGGGGCGTTCCCAGATATCTTCTCGAAATTTGGCCTTTCCATCTATCTCCTCTAATTTAGAGGTTATGGTATCCTGTAATTCTTGGATATAGTTGTAAAATTTATCCTTCATTTGTGGCGATGGGTTTGTTGTTTCGACTCCATTCACTCCATGAACCTACATAAAGCTTTGGTGTTTTGATTCCTGCATAGGTGATGGCGAGTAGGGAATGGCAGGCGGTGACACCGGAACCGCAATGCACTATAATATTATTAGTATCGATATTTTTAAATAAAGCTTCATACTTTTCTCTCAATAGCTCTGGGGAAAGAAATAATCCATTTTCATCCAGGTTTTCTTTAAAAGGGATGTTTATGGCCCCGGGTATATGCCCTGCAATTAGATCGATAGGTTCATTTTTTCCTAAATACCGAGGGGTGTCGCGCACGTCAATAACAATATGGTTCTCGTTATGGGACACGTTTTCTACTTCATCTATCAATGCAATGGGAAGCTTCCAACTTTCGATTTTATAGGGCGATATCTCATTTATTTTTTCTGTATCGGAACTTGTCGGGAAACCTGACTTTTCGGCCTCTTGTATTCCACCATTTAGTACTTGTACCTTGTCATGTCCAATTGACTTTAGCATCCACCAAAAACGGGCGGCCGAATTTGCCCCGTTGTTATGGTCATATATCACTACATGGCTATCCGGTGAAATACCCAATTGGCCCAAGGTTTTGGAAAAGGCCTCTATTTTTGGCAATGGGTGTCTCCCACCTATTGCCAGATCCTCTTCAATTTTGGCTAATTGGGTGTTGAGGTTTACAAAGAGCGCGTCTTCTAAATGCTTATGGGTATAATTTTCTTTGGCATTGGGTCCGTTGGTTGCATCGATCAAAACCAGGTTTTCTGATTTACGAAGTTTCAACAACGCGGATATCTGTATGATGGGTGATGATTTTTCGGTCATTTTAGTTCGTTTTATACTGAAAGTTCGAACAATTCCATATCTAGTGGCTCACTATTGGGAGGTGTATGCTCTTTCAAAAGGGTCCGTTTCCAAATATACCCACATTTCTCAGCAACTCTTACGCTTCCAGCATTGTCTTTGTGAGAAATAATTTGAAGGGTTTTCAGTTTGAGTTCGTCCAAGGCCCATTTGGAAATTGCTTGTACAGATTCGGTCATGTAACCTAGCCCTTCAACCTGGTAGCCTATGCAATAAGCAAGTTCGCCTTGTTTTTTCTCCCAATCGAGTTCTTTAAGATAGATAAGCCCAATGAGCGCATAGTTTTCTTTTTCCTTTAAAACAAAAAGGAATTCTTCTTTGGCTTCGAACTCCTTGATTTTTCTTTCTACAAAGTATTTCGATAAATCTGGAGTAAGATTTTGTTCAAGTGTTTTAGGAAAAAAGCGTTGTAAACGGTCTTCATTTATGGTGCAAAAATCACATATCCGCCACGCATACTTTTCATGGATAGTATCAATATAGTAATCTTTGAACTCTAGAAACATAACAATTTGTCTGAGCGAGTTAAGGTTTCCCTACCGGGTTTAAGAGGCCGGAATTTTATACTCCTTTACAGCATCAATAAACGCTTTCGCATTTTCCACAGGAACATTTGGTAAAATACCATGACCTAAATTCACAATGTAATTATCCTTCCCAAATTCATTGATCATTTGGGTCACCATCTTTTTAATTTCTGACGGAGGAGACAATAAGCGTGAAGGGTCGAAATTTCCTTGAAGCGTTATCTTTCCACCAGTTAGATAGCGTGCGTTTCTTGCAGAACACGTCCAATCGACACCTAATGCGGAAGCTCCTGACTTTGCCATTTCACCTAAGGCAAACCAACATCCTTTTCCGAAAACAATTACCGGGGTTTCATCCTTTAAAGCATCAATAATTTGCTGAATATATTGAAATGAAAACTCTTGATAATCTATTGGGGAAAGCATACCTCCCCATGAATCAAAAACCTGAACCGCATTTACACCAGCTTTGACTTTAGCTTTCAAATAGGCGATTGTGGTATCGGTGATTTTTTGCAGCAACTCGTGTGCAACTACAGGTTGTGTGAAACATAGCTCCTTGGCCTTATCAAAAGTTTTGCTGCCTTGCCCCTGAACGCAATAGCAAAGAATAGTCCAAGGTGAACCTGCAAAACCTATCAATGGCACTTCATCATTCAACTTCTCTTTTGTTGCTTTGATGGCCTCCATCACATAGCCCAAAGCATCGTTGACATCAGGAATAATAACTGAATCCAAGTCTTTTTGCGAACGTATAGGTTTTGGTAAATAGGGCCCAAAATTCGGTTTCATTTCCACCTCAATATTCATAGCTTGTGGAATCACCAAAATATCGGAAAATAGAATAGCCGCATCCATACCATATCTACGGATGGGTTGTACCGTGATTTCGGAAGCCAATTCGGGAGTTTGACAACGAGTGAAGAAATCATACTTTTTTCTGATTTCCATAAACTCGGGAAGATACCGACCAGCTTGGCGCATCATCCAAACAGGGGGTCTTTCGACGGTTTCGCCTTTTAAGGCTTTTAAGAAGAGGTCGTTTTTCAGTTTCATATAACAATTACACTTTGTATTCCTGCACGGAGGATGACATTTATTTTTTATTTACCAACTGGATAACACTTTCCACGGTCGGTATTTTGGCCACATGCACTGTTTCAAAATGTTTTCTAGCTTCGGTTGCTGTTGTTTCCCCAATGCAATAAGCTGCTTTTTTGTCGGCAGTGTTCTTTGCTAAAAAACTTTCGACGCCTGAAGGGCTAAAAAATAAAACACGCTTAACACTGTCGGGCACTTTGATAGCGGCATGCTTGGTCTCGTAGGCCACGACTTCTTTAACTTGAATATTGTTCTTTGCTAGAATGTTCGGTAATTCTTCCAACCGGATATCGCTACAGAAATAGGTAGCCTCCACCCCGTCCATATATTCTACCAAATGCTCCGCTAACGCTTTCGAATTTGGTGAGACATGGGCTACCTTACCGATTCGGGTCTCAATCAATTTTTTTGTACGTCGACCTACGCAGTAAATATTCTTGAACTTCAGAGCTGCCGTGTCAATACTGTCAGAAAGAGCTTCAACAGCATTTTTACTGGTAATGATAACGTTCTGAATTTCGTTCTTTAGTGCTATTGCGGGGATACGGTTTGAATAGATTTGAATGAAATCATCTGAGTCTATTTTCATTCTTTTGTCGAACAATTGCCGTTGTTCTGAGGTCAATTTTTTAGTTGAAAACACTGTTGGCCTTTTTTCCAACTCAAAAAGGTCGCTCATCAAACGTTTACCCCCTCTACTTAGAATGCTATTTGCACAATCTTTAGCTAAATTCTGGTGTGCACCAAGCCTTGAAGTAAATTCGGTTTCTAATTTTTTGGACCCATCAACAGTCAATAAAACTCCTTTCAATGTAATTTCCTCTTGATCTTCATTGGCCTTGATAGTTGCTAAGGCTCCAATTGGCGCTGTACAGCCCCCTTCTAACATTCTCAGAAATTCACGTTCAATTCCGGTACAGATTTCTGTGGGCTCATGATTGAGCTGGGCGCAAGCTTCACGTATAAATTCATTCGATTCAAGTGCCGCTATCATAATTGCACCCTGTGCAGGTGCAGGAACCATCCAAGTTAGGCCGATGGTGTCTTCGGGTTCAGCACCAATACGCTCTAAACCTGCGGCAGCGAATATCGCTCCGTTCCAAGTACTTTTTTCTAACTTTTCGAGCCTACTATTTACGTTTCCTCTTAAATCGACAACCTGGTGTGTGGGGTAACGATTCAACCACTGGGCTTTTCTACGGAGACTGCCTGTTGCTATAGTGCCTTTGGGATGAGCTAGAAATTCTTGATTTCCCTTGTATGCTAATATGTCTAGGTAATTGGCACGTTCTAAAACGGCAGCCTGAACAATTCCTTTTGGCAAAGCAGTTGGTACATCCTTCATAGAATGCACGGCAATATCGATATCGCCATTTAGCATAGCAACATCTAAGGTTTTGGTGAAAATTCCTGTTATACCTAGTTCATAAAGAGGTTTGTCAAGAACCAAATCTCCAGTAGATTTAACTGGAACCAACTTGGTCTGATATCCTATTTTTTCGAGCTTATTCTTAACAGTGGTCGCTTGCCATAACGCCAATTCGCTATCGCGTGTTCCGATGCGGATCACTTTAGTCATGGAGTCTCGATTTCTAGCTGAAAGACTTTTTGTATCAATGCCAGACTGGTGTCAGCATCAACGGTGTCATCTTTGAGGTGATTAGCGAACTGTTTGGTAATTTTTTGAATGATACGATTGCTGATAACATCTGCCTGTTGTTCATTAAAATCGGGGCTTTTTTTGGATTGGTAATCCATCTCCTCCTCTTTCATAATCTTCAATTTATTCTTTAACGCTTTTATTACAGGTGCGAACTTTCTAGTTTCTAACCATTGGATGAAATCGTGTTTGACCTCTTCAATGATGTCTTCAGCATGTGGGATAAATTGTTTTCTGCGCGCGAGGGTATCATCGGTCATTTGAGATAAATGATCAAGATGAATTACCTCTACGTTTTCCAAATCAAGTACATCATCGGAAACATTTTTTGGAATGGATAGGTCCAAAATCAACAAAGGTTTCTTGGTATAAATCAATTCTTTCGATATAGTTGGCGATTGAGCCCCAGTTGCTACAATTAGAATGTCTGCAGTACGAACCTCGGTCTGAAGGTCGCCATAATCTTTCACATGAAGATTAAATTTACCGGCAATTTTTTCGGCTTTGCCTTTGGTGCGATTGATAAGGGTAATATGGTCATTCTTTGTGTGCTTGACTAGATTTTCACAAGTGTTTCGACCAATTTTGCCTGTTCCGAACAAGAGGATTTTTTTTTCTGATATATCAGGAATATTTTTAAGAATGTATTGCACAGAAGCAAAGGCTACCGACGTCGCACCAGAAGAAATCTCGGTTTCATTTTTAATACGCTTACTTGCCTGAATTACTGAATTGGTCAGTCTTTCTAAAAATGGATTCGCAATGCCTATTTTTTTAGAGCGGTTAAAGCCAGAACGCAATTGACTTATGATTTCAAAATCTCCTAAAATCTGACTATCAAGACCTGTGCCCACACGAAAAAGATGGCTAATAGCATCATTATTCTTGTACACGTAGGCAACCTCTTGAAATTCCTCTACCGAGCCAGCTGTGTTATCGCAAAGAAGCTTGATTAATTGAAAGGGATGCTGCGCAAATCCATGAAGTTCGGTACGGTTACAAGTAGAAGTAACGATGAGTCCATCGATTCCAAGAGCTAAGGCTTGAGACAATAGGGTATCAGCTGCGGAATCATCTAAACTGAACCTACCCCTCACTTTGGCATCAGCTTTTTGATAACTTAACCCAATGGTATAAAATGAACTATGTTTAGAAATATGATAATCTTTCATGTTTACCTGACACTCGCTGGCAAATTTAGTTGCATTGAAAGGCAAAAAATAACGCTAGAGGAACAATAAGTGTCGAAACACGTATTTTTAGATGTATTTGACCAAAAATCCGTTCAAATCTAATATTTTTGCAGGAAATGCTACGCTTGACGCAATAGCTATTTAGAAGTATTCTAAATAAAAAGGAATAAAAAGAGGCAGCAAATGGAATCAAAAAATATCGCTGAAGGTTCATTTACTGAAATACTAATTGAAGATGGGGTTTTTGTATTGAAAATACAGAATGACACTACCAACGTGCAGCGGATTGCACGTGAGATTGACAGTTCGTTCATTCAATTTCATTTTTGTCTAAAGGGGAGTTCTAAGTTCATTTTCAATCAGGGAAATTATGCTTTGGAAGTATCCGAAGAAAACTCACTTTTATTATATAATCCGCAGATAGATCTACCTCTGAACTTAGAACTTCCGCCAAACTCATGGTTGGTTTCTGTGGTAATGACTATTCGAAAATTTCATTCCCTGTTCTCTCGGGAGGCTGATTATATACCTTTTTTAAGCTCAGATAATAAAGATAAAAAGTACTATTCTCAAGAAGGTTTCAGTCCGGCAATTGCGGTTATCTTAAGTCAAATGATTAATTACAACCTTCATCCTTCAGTGAAAGGGTTATATATCAAAGGAAAAGTATACGAATTGATTTCTTTGTATTTTAATAGAAGTGACGATACCGACGTAGAACAATGTCCGTTTTTGGTGGACGAGGATAATGTAAGGCGCATCCGTCAGGCTAAGGAGATTATGATATCCCGAATGGGCGAGCCTCCCACATTGAAAGAACTTTCAGAGGAAATCGGATTGAGTTTGAAAAAATTAAAGGAAGGGTTCAAGCAAATTTATGGAGATTCGGTGTTTAGTTTTCTCTTTGACTACAAGATGGAATATGCACGCAAAATGCTGGAGACGGGAAAGTACAATGTCAACGAAGTAGGCTTGCGTGTTGGTTATAGTACCGCCAGCCATTTTATCTCAGCTTTCAAGAAAAAGTATGGGACTACGCCAAAGAAGTACTTGATGTCTTTGGCCAATTAGAGTGGTCTCGCAACCAATATTCCAATATTATTTTTGATACCCTCTAAGTAGTCCGCTAGCGGCAGACTGGAAACTTCAACCTCCATTGAACCGGTTGAAGCATGCAAGAGATGAATGCGCCCGTCTTTTTCGCGGGTGGCGATACCGGTATGGGTAACATCAAGTCCACTGATTGAAGTTACCAAGGCAATAATATCTCCTGTTTGAATTAAATTTTCGTTTGTTTCGATTAGGTCTTGAGGTAAGTAGCACAAAGTCTCTTTTGCCAATTCTTTTTCAGTCGCCAGAATCTTTTCAAAGTTGACATCATCTTTTAAAAAGGGGTAGAGGTCGCGATGCGTACCCATAAAGTTGATTTCCTTGTTGATTTCAATACCACCGATTTCAGAAGTGATGTCTTTTACAAAGCCTTTTTCTTCGTTGTTCGAGATCCATTCTGAAAAGTAATGTAAACGAGAGCCGTAACCTTCGAGCTTCCCATCTTTATACCGAATGGTTTTTAATTGCTCTGTAAAAGAATCAAAATCAGCTTTCCCATCTCGTAAAAGCGAACTGAAGGCCAGCACATTTTCTACATACGTGGTACAATCGAGTCCGTGTAAATTGATGACCAAGGTTTCGGTCTCGCCTATTTCCAAGGTTTTTGCCACATAAGGGGTGTCCAAAAAGGTTTTCCCGATTGCAACTATGGTTTTCCCGAAATCCTTTTCAAGTAAGCCATCGATTTCAATGGTTTTGTTTTCGAAACTTTGTTTGTCAGCAGGGGAGCATGTGACTTGTTGGGCAATAATCGATTTAAGGAAAACCAGGGACACAAATAAGAGCAAAAAATACTTCATATCACGTTGTAATATGAGTCAAAACTAATCAATTTTCAGGTCAACACGTGACCAGTCGAAAAATGAATACTGTAACAAATCCGAATTTAAACCTACATATAATTTGCGCACTTCTTCAATAGTGCTTTTACACCTCGGTTTTTTTACCGAAATTGAGACTTCAAATTTATAAACCTAAAACACAATATAAAAATGGCCGACGATTTTGATTTATTAGAAACCGATTCAAGTTCTGAACAAGAAAAAGTTGATGTCAATTGGGGCAAAGCAGTTGACCAAATGAAGTCAAAGCTTGCGCAGGAAGACGATCCAGAAGTACGGCAAAAAATATTGAATGCCACCCTGGATGATGTGGTAGGAATGGCAGAAAAAGACAGAAAATCCTTGTTGGAAGCCATTAAAGACTTGACTGATTATCAAGATGAAGTAGGAATTATTTTTGAAAAATTTTCGACCCTCAATGCAGCGGAGCAAAAAGTTATTGACGATGCCCAAAAAGGATTGGATCGTGCCAAATTGGCTTTGGAAGATGCCGAAAAGGTAAAAGACAATTGGTGGAACAACCTTTGGGGAAGAAAGTCAAAAATCAGGAAACGTACCGAAGAGTTGGCTGTTGCTCAAAAGACTAGAGACGGAGCAGATCTAAAAGCGAAGCAGATGTTTCAAGAACGCATTGAATCTGCAGATGTACAAACCCTGCTCAACGAGCTTTCATACAAGAGTCAAGCTGCGGTGGGCCGCTTAAAAAACAGGGAGAGTGAAATCAAAGA
>CAZTLZ010000094.1:0-13556 GCA_964614665.1 uncultured Maribacter sp. | reverse complement strand
GCAAAAATCCCTATTGAGTTAAAAGATGCCATCAAAGAAATTCAGGCTTTTGAATTTCGAAGTGCTATTGGTTTGTTTACCGTTGGGGCTACTTCCGTCACTATGATGCAGCAAGAAGACCCCAAACTTGACCTAACTGTCGAGCAAATGGTGAAGAATTTTGAGAAGATGGGCGCCAAGAACATCATTACCAAAGAAGAAGAATTTGTTACAATAAGTGGTGTCAAAGGCATAAAAGTTTACGGAAGTGGAAAGTTTCCAATACCAGATTCAAATGAATTGCTGCGAGGGAAGTATACCATGATTTTATTTGGTGGAAAAGGATTCCAACAAAATATCATGCTCACTTGGCTCGATGGTGACTCTTATGCTGAAGAAATCGTAAGCAAAATGTTAACAACACTAGAAGTCAAAACGGAAATTTAAATGCTGAAAGAAATAGAATTTGCCAATCCTGATTTTTTCTGGTTGCTATTGCTGCTTCCATTGGCAATTCTATGGTACTTCTTAAAACGCAATGACCAAGCTGCCTCTCTAAGAGTTTCAAGTATCCAAGGTTTTTCAAAAC
Organism: uncultured Maribacter sp.; assembly: GCA_964614665.1. GTDB lineage: Bacteria > Bacteroidota > Bacteroidia > Flavobacteriales > Flavobacteriaceae > Maribacter_C. Next base: position 12,988 of record CAZTLZ010000094.1, on the reverse strand, counting down.
AAGGGATATTACCTAAATTAAAACCCTTACTGTTCTTTTTCAGGTTATTGGCTTTGGCCGGCATAATCGTGGCAATGGCCAGACCACAGACGAAAGATATCTCCACTAGAACCAAAACCACAAAAGGTATCGATATCGTAATGGCGATTGACGTTTCGTCAAGTATGCTGGCTCGAGATCTAAAACCCAACCGCCTCTCAGCCCTAAAAGAGGTAGCAGCGGATTTTATTAAAAAACGTCCAAATGATCGTATTGGTCTGGTCGCTTACGCTGGTGAGGGTTATACCAAGACACCGATTACAAGTGATAAATCAATTGTGCTGAGTGCACTTCGAGAAATCACATATGGGCAATTAAATGATGGTACTGCAATTGGAATGGGATTGGCTACATCCGTGAATCGATTGAAAGAAAGCAAGGCTATCAGTAAAATCATAATTCTTTTAACTGACGGTGTCAATAATTCGGGCTTTATTGAACCTCAAACTGCTGCTGATCTGGCCATAGAATACGGAATCAAGACCTACACTATTGGCCTTGGCACCAATGGGAACGCCCTATCTCCAATAGCGTACAATGCGGATGGGTCGTTTAGATACGGAATGCGTCAAGTGGAAATCGACGAAGCTCTTTTGAAAGATATTGCCAATGTCACAGGTGGGAGATATTTCAGGGCGACCAATAATGAGAAGCTCGAGGCCATCTATGACGAAATAAACAAATTGGAAAAGACTGAAATCGAAGAATTCAAATACACTAGATACGAAGAGAAATTTAGGCCTTGGGTATTACTTGCAGGTTTATTGTTGTTGTTGGAATGGATTTTGCGAAATACATTATTTAGAAGCTTTATATAAAACATGATCCAGTTAGACGAAAAAATATATTTCTACTTGCTCTTCATCATTCCGGTGTTAATCGTCTTGTTTGTACTACTGCAAATTTGGAAAAAGAGAGCACAGAAAAAGTTTGCCGAGTATCCTTTATTGAAGCGACTAACGCCTAATCGGTCTAATTTCAAATCAACTTTCAAGCTTATTCTTTTTATGCTCGGTCTATCCTTCTTGACCCTAGGTTTGGTCAATCCGAAAATAGGAACGAAACTAGAAACCGTAAAAAGAGAAGGAGTAGATATTGTATTTGCTGTGGATGTTTCAAAAAGCATGCTTGCTGAGGATATTGCCCCCAACCGCCTAGAAAAATCAAAACGCCTTGTCTCCGAAATCATTAATCAATTAGTTAGCGATCGAATTGGTATCATTGCTTATGCAGGGCAGGCATTTCCACAATTGCCAATTACCACTGATTATGGCGCAGCCAAAATGTTTTTGCAGAGCATGAATACAGATATGCTTACATCTCAAGGTACCGCAATTGACCAAGCAATCGAATTGGCAACAACTTACTATGACGATGAGGATCAAACCAATCGTGTCTTGTTTATCATTTCAGATGGTGAAGATCACTCTGAGGGATCCACTTTAAGCGCAGTTGAGGATGCGACCGAATTAGGCATTCAAATTTTTACAATTGGTGTCGGCAAGCCCAAAGGGGCACCCATTCCTATAAAAAGAAAAGGAGTTGTAGAAAGCTTGAAAAAAGATTCAAAGGGCGAAGTAGTAATCACCAAACTCAACGAAGAAGTCTTAATTGACATTGCCGATGACGGTAATGGTCAATATATTGATGGGACAAAAACAGAGGAAGCTGTTGACTACATCAAAGAACAATTGAACCAGATGGATAAAAAAGAATTTGAAGCCAAGCAATTTGCAGAATACAAAGACCAATACCAATGGTTTTTGGGAGCAGGCCTGTTATTGTTATTTTTAGATGTATTTGTATTGGATAGAAAAACCAGATGGTTGAAAAACCTGAATTTATTTAACGAAAAAAAAGTCGAATAGATGAGATTAGTAGTAGCACTTGTTTTATTGGCCAGTACTTTTTCGCATGCTCAGGATGAAAAGGAAAAATTAAATGCCCTAAACGAATCAAAAAACCTAACATGGGAAGGAAACAAAGATCTTTCAGAAGATAACTTTGTTGAGGCTGAAGTGGACTACAGAAAAGCCATTGCCAAAAGCAATGAAAATGTTGCAGCTCCTTTTAATTTAGGCAATGCCTATTACAACAAGGAAACGTACAGTGAGGCTTTTGGTCGCTTTAAAGAGGCTGGAGAACTAGCTTCGGAAAAAGCGGATAAACACAAAGCCTATCACAATATGGGCAATGTATTCATGAAACGCAAAGAGTACGAAAAAGCAGTAGAGGCCTATAAAGAGGCATTGCGAAACAATCCGACGGATGAGGAAACGCGCTATAATTTAGCATTGGCCAAGGAAATGCTGAAAAAACAACAAGACGAACAGAAGAACGACCAAAACGAAGACGACAAGGATAAGAAAGATAACGAGGAGAAAAAAGACCAAAAAGAAGAGCAAAACGAAAATCAAAAAGAGGGCGACGAGGGGGATCAAAAAGAAGATCAAAAGGACCAAGAAGATCAGGGAGACCAAGAGAAAGAAGAGAACAAAGAAGGAGAGGGAGATAAAAAAGAAGAGCAAGAAAAGCAGCCTGATAAAGAGGAGGGTCAAGAGGAAGAACAAAAACAACCAAGGCCCAATCAATTGTCTAAGCAACAAATTCAAAACTTGCTGGAGGCTATGCAAAATGAAGAGAAAAAAGTTCAGCAAAAAATAGATGCCCAAAAGGTGAAGGGCGTTAAAGTGAAAAATGAAAAAGATTGGTGATTCAATGCTTAGACGATATTACATCATACTAGCCTTATTCTTATTTGCCTTTGCCCTACCCCTTCAGGCACAAGACAAAGAGGCCGTAAGCTTTGAATTGAATCTTAGCAAAGAAAAACTAGGGCTCAACGAACGCTTGAGAGTCGAATTCGCTATGAATCAAGATGGCGATAATTTTACACCCCCTAAATTTGATGGTTTCCGAGTTTTGATGGGCCCTTTACAGTCAATCAGTTCTTCGTGGGTAAATGGGGTTCGCAGTTATTCCAAAACATATTCATACACTCTTGCGCCTACTGCTAGAGGAAAATTCGCTATCGGTCAGGCCTCCATAGTAATCAAAGGCAAAACCTATAAATCACTTGCCAAACAAGTTGAAGTTACCGCAGCTGTGGATAAACCCAGTGACCAAATGACCATTGATGATGTGGCTGATGAAAGTTTGCACTTGGTTGCAGAAGTATCAAAAACAAATCCCTATCTGAATGAGGCGGTGAGTGTGGTTTACAAATTATACGTAAGCCCTTCAATAAGTGTTTCCAACTACCGACCCTTGGATAATCCGAAGTACAATAATTTCTGGAGTCAAGACATTCCCGTTACCATAAGAAATGCCAAAAATGGTACTTACAAGGGTAAAGCCTATCGGTATGTTATTTTGAAAAGGATAGTCTTATATCCGCAGAAATCAGGCCAGTTGGAGATAGAACCTCTTTCGCTTGAAGTGACGGTTGATGTGCCTACCAACAAGCGTGATTTCTTTGGAGGGCGAATCTATTCGCAAACCAATAAAACGGTTTCAGCAGGCAAGCGTACAATTAATGTAAAACCGTTGCCAATTGAAGGCAAACCCGCAGATTTTAGTGGCGCCGTAGGGGACTTCGATTTTTCAGTGACAACAAGCAAAACAAGCCTCAATGCTTCCGAATCCCTTCAGGCCAAAGTTGAAGTAAGTGGTAAAGGAAATTTAAAACTCTTTCAACTACCAGAACCTAATCTACCCAGCTCTTTGGAAGTTTATGATCCTGAGTTTGATGAAAAGGTACGGACCACACTTTCCGGATCGCAAGGTAAGGTAAGTAACAACTATACCGTTGTGCCAGAGTTTAGGGGAAAATATCCTATCCCCCCAATTTCATTTAGTTATTTTAATCCGAAAACCGAAACATATAATACCCTTTCGTCCGATGAAATCGTAATCAATGTGCTCGAAGGACCTTCCAATTCTTCTGCTGGCAATATTCCCTCTGTAGCGAATAGACAAACTGTTGTAGCAACAGGAGACCAATTTAACTTTATCAAGATAAAACCGAACTTGACTGCCATAGGTAGCAATTATTTCGTTGGTACGTATTGTTTTTGGCTCTGGTTACTTCTTCCATTATTGCTCATTCCAATTGCCATAATTTTCCGTAAAAAGCGTGAGGCCATAGCTGGAGATGTTGCAGGAAACAAAATCAAAAGAGCAAATCGACTTGCCAGAAAGTACTTATCCACTTCGAAAAAAGCCTTGGGCGATAAAGATTCGTTTTATGTAGCCCTTGAAAAAGGACTACATAATTACCTAAAAGCAAAACTTAAAATAGAAACCTCTGAATTTAGCAAGGATAAAATCGACACCTTGTTGACCCAAAAAGAAGTTGATGTTAGTACTAAAGATGGTTTTATTGGATTACTCAAAAACTGCGAAATGGCCCGTTATAGTCCTTTTTCAGATGTGCAAATGCAGCAAGATTATGACAAGGCCAGCGAAGTAATTTCCTATTTAGATAAACAATTATAATTATGATACGCGTACTTGCTTTTCTAATGTTATTGTTTGCTCCTTTGGCCAATGCACAAAACGAGACTCTGTTCAATAGAGGTACGGAGGCTTATAATCAAGGGGACTATAATCAGGCCATAGAGAGCTTTCTAGAAATATTGGAAAAAGGTCAACACTCTGCAGAGTTATACTATAATTTGGGTAATTCTTACTACAAGCTCAATCAAATTGCTCCCAGTATTTATTACTATGAAAAAGCGCTTCTGTTGAAACCTAATGACCTTGAAATAAAGAACAATTTGGGCTACGCAGAGAATATGACGCTAGATGCCATTGAAACCATGCCTGAAACCGGACTTTCAAAATTATATGAAAGTGTTGTTGATATCCTTTCCTTCGATCAATGGGGTTATGCAGCGGTGATTTTCATGATACTGTTTGTTCTACTTTATATCACGTTTTACTACCTACAATACGCAACTCAAAAGCGTATCGCCCTCATTTCGGGTATGTTGTCTTTGTTGTTGGCGATAACAACCGCCATATTGGCATTTATGTCCTACGGGGATTTTAAAGCAGATCAACCCGCAATTGTTTTTTCGGATGAGGTCATTGTAAAATCGGAACCTAACGAAAGAAGTCAGGAAGTTTTTAGATTACACGAAGGAACCAAACTCAATGTTCTTGAAGAATTCAATGAATGGAAAAAAGTACGAATCGTGGATGGTCAAGTAGGTTGGCTAACTTCAGAAAATATTAAATTGTTAAAGAATTTTTAAATTTTCCTTAACAGATAGTATCGTTATTACTTCTATATTTGTTGGCAACAGCGATTTGCGAATGAAGTCATCCATTCTTATCATACTATCCTTTCTCTTAGTTGGTGCTATTTTAGCCCCATCCATTATCACGCTTATTGATATTGGTGAAAAAAGAACTTTGGTTATCGATTTCAACGAGGAAGAAAAAAAAGAGGAGAAAAAAGAAGCCAAAGAAAAGGACTTTTTTCTTGATTCAAATCTCATTTGTCTAGAACAACTTAAAGGTGAAAAAGTTTGTATGTCCCCTTTCTATGTTGAAAATGACTATAGCACTTCACTATCCATTTTACTTCCACCTCCAGAACATCTTCTTTAGTTAAGTTTTAGTTCAATTTTAATTTATCTAAATAGTCCTCATTTTTCGTTGGGGACCTAATAACTATTGTTTTATGTTTAAATATTTAAAAAGCGACTTGCCCGCAAGTATCGTTGTCTTTTTTGTCGCACTCCCATTGTGTTTAGGTATTGCCCTAGCTAGTGGAGCACCCCTGTTCTCTGGTTTAATAGCGGGAATTGTTGGTGGTATCGCAGTCGGTGTGGCAAGTGGATCGCAAATTGGGGTAAGTGGCCCAGCGGCCGGTCTAGCTGCTATTGTTTTAACCGCTATTACGGCCTTAGGGGGATTTGAAAACTTCTTACTTGCTGTTGTTTTGGGTGGTGTCATTCAATTGGTTTTTGGTTTTTTGAAGGCAGGAATTATAGGGTATTATTTCCCTTCTTCAGTTATCAAAGGAATGCTTACAGGTATTGGAATCATAATAATTTTCAAACAAATCCCTCATTTTTTTGGTTATGACACAGACCCTGAAGGAGATTTTGCTTTTTTTCAAGTAGATGGAGAAAACACTATTTCTGAACTGTTTAATACAGTAAATTATATTAGTCTAGGTGCTACCTTAATAGCATTCATTGCCCTTGCTATTCTCCTTTTATGGAGTAACATTCTCTCAAAGAAAGGTAAGTTTTTCCAATTAGTGCAAGGTCCACTGGTAGCCGTAGCCATTGGTATCATTTATTATATCGTTACTCAAGATACTGATTTTGCAATCTCTAAAGAGCACCTGGTAAGTGTACCCGTACCTGACAGCATGGATAGCTTTTTAGGTCAATTTGCCTTTCCAAATTTTGGAGCCATCGGTAATCCGCAAATTTGGATAACTGCATTTACGATTGCATTAGTAGCGAGCTTAGAAACTTTACTATGTGTAGAAGCTACCGATAAGTTAGATCCTGAGAAAAGGGTAACCCCAACAAACCGGGAGCTTTTGGCACAAGGTACCGGAAACATTATTTCTGGAATGATAGGAGGACTACCCATTACTCAAGTTATTGTACGTAGTTCGGCAAATATTCAATCTGGTGGAAAAACAAAAATGTCTGCCATCATACACGGTATCTTCTTATTAATCTCTGTAATTCTCATTCCAAATCTTCTGAATAAAATTCCATTATCAGTTCTAGCAGCGATCCTGCTTATTGTGGGTTACAAGTTAGCGAAACCATCAACATTCAGAGCAATGTGGAATGCAGGCTGGAAGCAGTTTATTCCATTCATAGTAACCGTAATAGGTATATTCTTTATCGACTTGTTATGGGGAATCGGTCTTGGTTTGGTAGTAGGAATCGTAGTTATTTTGATAAAAAGTTATCAAAACTCGCACTTCCTACATATTGAAGATAAGAGTAATGGAAAGCATAAAATCAAAATGACCTTCGCCGAAGAAGTAACCTTCTTTAACAAAGGTGCTATTTTGAAAGAATTGGACAGTTTACCACGTGATACATATCTAGAACTAGATGTCAGAAAGACCAGATATTTAGATGCCGATATCATAGAAATTCTAGACGATTTTGCCTTCAAGGCCAAAGAAAGAAATATAGATATAAAATTAACTTCGGAGAGAGGTATAGTTGAGAACCCTGATAGTTTCATAGAGTTTTTCAAATTACGACCTAAATCCGCCTAAAAAATATCATCATGAAAAAATATAAAATAGTAGTGCTTCTAAAATTAGACACAGCAGCACAGTTAACACTAAAAAGCGCAGTAAGTCTAGCCAAAATGATCAATGGGGAAATAGAAGTCTTCTGCGTTAAAAAACCAAACGAAATTATAGATAGAGAAAGTCAATTATCAGCGATGCGGACCATCAGTTCGAAACGATTGCATACGAAAAAGAAGATGCAAAAGCTGATTTCTCCGATATCCCAAGAAAATGGAATTAATATAAAACACTCTTTCGCGTTCGGGAATGTTAAAAATGAAATTCAGGACTTTGTTGAAGAAAAACAACCTGATATCGTTGTCTTAGGAAAACCAAAAACAAAGGTGTTCAATTTAATCGGTGATAATGTTATCGGATATGTTTTGGATTTTTTCAAAGGCGCCGTAATGATTGCTAACAGGCAAAAAGCAATGGAACCAAATGAAGAATTGTCAATGGGAATTTTAAACAGTACCATGCCGTCACTTGGGCTAGAATTTGCCGATAAGCTAATAGAACACACGCAAAAACCATTGAAATCATTTAAAATTCAAAAGGGTTCGGTCTCAAGAGAAAAAATATCTGAAGTGTCTGGAACTAAAACTGTAGAGTATGTATTTGAGCAAGGAGACAATGCTATGAAAGGGATTTCAAACTTTGTTGCAAAAAGCAGTATTAACTTACTATATATAGAAAGAAATGGAGAAAGTCCAAATAGAAAATCCAACTTGATATCTTCAAGTATTAGGCGAATGGTCAAAGATACAAACGTCAATCTTTTACTAGCAGGTAGTTAGGTCTTTACGTTACAAAGAAATTTTAATTTAAAATATTCAAATGAAAGCATATACTAAAGATACGCAGGCGGCGATTTCGCCGGATAATGCAATCAAACTATTAAAAGAAGGAAATCAAAGATTCGTAGCAAGTAAAATGGCCAATCGTGATTTGTTAGACCAAGTAAAAGATACTTCTACGGGACAATATCCTTTTGCAACGGTTTTAAGTTGTATCGATTCAAGAGTTTCCGCGGAGTTGATTTTTGATCAAGGGGTCGGAGATATTTTCAGTGCCAGAGTAGCTGGAAATATTGTAAATGAAGATGTTTTAGGAAGCATTGAATTTGCCTGTAAATTGGCTGGCACCAAGGTATTGGTAATACTGGGGCATACGTCATGTGGCGCAGTGAAAGGAGCTTGTGACGATGCCAAGTTAGGCAACCTTACAATTTTATTGGACAAAATAAAACCTGCTGTAGATGCCGTTTCAGAACCTTCTGACACTAGTTTGCGAAATTCAAAAAATATAGATTTCGTAAATGAAGTAGCCGTTAAAAACGTTCATATGACCATTGAGAATACCCGTAATATGAGTTCCGTCTTAAGAGAAATGGAAGATAACGGGGAAATAAAAATTGTAGGTGCTATGTATGACATTAACGACGGAAAGGTTACCTTTATGTAATACTTGAAACTTCATTAAATTAAAAAAAGCCAATGCTTGCACATTGGCTTTTCTATATTATAAAAACAGTATATTGAAACATAAAATTAATACCCGTCATCCATTAGAATTATGAAGAACCTTTTTTCCAACCTTAGAGGTGACCTTTTTGGAGGTATTACCGCTGGTATTGTTGCGCTTCCATTAGCGCTTGCTTTCGGTGTAAGTTCGGGCTTAGGACCTAGTGCTGGATTATACGGGGCTATTTTCATTAGTTTTTTTGCAGCTCTTTTTGGAGGTACAAGCACCCAAATTTCAGGCCCAACAGCTCCAATGACAGCCGTTAGTATGGTCGTGATTGCCGGAATCATTGCGGCCAATGACGGTAGTATTGAAAAAGCATTACCCGCCATTCTTATTGTTTTTTTCTTAGCAGGACTCATTCAAATTGGCTTAGGCCTTATAGGAATCGGGTCCTATATCAGATATATACCATACCCCGTTGTTTCAGGGTTTATGACCGCAATTGGAGTAATTATTCTGGTTACCCAGATTTTGCCCGCCATTGGATATTATCCTCAGGAAGATGTCGACTTGGTAAGTAAGTTCAAGCCGCAAGCTGAGGAAATAATTTTGGAAAACATTTTGAAAGAAGAGGCAGGTGAAGGGATTTTAGTTCTAGAAAATTTTGAGGAAACCATTAAACGTTCCCATGAAATTAGCGAAGAAAATATGCTGAAAGAAGCAAAAATTCTTGCTAAAGGTGAAGCGTCGGGAGTGATTGGAGCGTTCAAAGTTCTGCCTAGAGCTCTAAAAAAAATCAATTGGTTGGAGCTGCTATTGGCACTTTCTACCATTATAATCATTTACGGTTTTAAGCGAATAACAACTGTTATACCCAGTACATTAGTTGGCTTACTTCTTGTTTCGGGAGTTGCCTATGGCTTTGGTTTAAACTATCGCCCAATTGAAGAAATCCCTTCAGGGTTTCCAGTACCGAATCTTCAAATATTCACGAATTTTGATATTGGATCTGTATCTCCTTACTTTTTCACGGCATTGGCGCTGGCACTCCTTGGAGCAATAGATTCACTCTTGACTTCCATAGTTGCAGACAATATGACGAAGACCAAACATAAACCGAATAAGGAATTGGTTGGTCAAGGAATAGGTAATAGTATAGCCTCAATTTTTGGTGGTATTCCCGGAGCCGGGGCCACCATTAGAACGGTAGTAAATATTAATGCTGGAGGTAAAACCAAATTGTCAGGAATGATTGCCGGTATTATGCTCTTGATAATAATGCTTGCCTTAGCACCGGTTGCATCTCAAATTCCAGCTGCGGTATTAGCAGGAATTTTAGTTACGGTCGGTATAGGGGTTATGGATTATAAGGGGCTCAAAGCGATGCCCAGTTTGCCGAAGGACATAAAATTAGGTCCTTTAAAATTTAGTTCTGAAGTAGTCATCATGCTTGTCGTGCTCGTACTATCGTCAGTATGGGATTTAGTATATGCTGTTGGGGTAGGTTTGGTAATTGCTTCGCTAATGTTCATGAAAAAGATGGGAGACCTAACTGCAGAGCGTTCTGATGTAAAAGCCCTCGGCGAAGAAAAAGCCTGGGCCGACGAAAAAGACTTTCCGAAAAACTTGAGAGAGGAAGTTTTTATCAAGCATTTGAAAGGACCTCTTTTCTTCGGGTCGACCAGCGAATTTCAAGCTCTGGCCAATCAGATTCCAAAAACGGCCAAAACAGTTATCATTCGTATGGGCCGCACGCAATATATGGATCAATCAGGGCTTTACGCTATGGAAGATGTTTTGCAGGAATTAAACAAAAATGGAGTTGTAGTACTTATGGTTGATGTTCTTAAACAACCTAGATACATGATGGAACGCATCGATATAATTCCAGATTTTATTCCCAAAAAACATATTTTCGAGGGGTTCAATGAATGCCTTACTTGGGTCAAGGAGAATGTCAAAGACGAATTTTAACCCTATCCACAACATTGAAAAACCGTACGCTCAACTCAAAGGTGTGCGGTTTTTTTATGCCTCATTGATTACATACTGCACATAAAGTTCTAAATTTGACATCTTAACTAATCGTTATGATCGATACCATAAAGGAACATATTGTCAAGGTTGAAAATTTTAGCGCAAACTCCGCTGAAGAGATTGAGCAATTTCGAGTGACATATTTGGGCAAGAAAGGCCTAATGGGAAAGTTCGCTGCTGAACTACGAAATGTTCCTAACGAGCAAAAACGGGAGTTTGGTCAGGCCATCAACAAACTAAAAAATGCTGCCACTGAAAAAGTGAATGCCCTAAAAGCAGCATTGAACAACACCACTGAAGCCGCTAGTGTTTATAATGATCTAACCAAGCCTGGTGAGCCTATTCAATTGGGGGCGCGCCACCCTATTTCAATAGTGAAAAACCAAATCATCGAGATTTTTTCCAGAATAGGATTCAATGTATCAGAGGGTCCTGAAATTGAAGATGACTGGCACAACTTCACTGCTTTGAATCTCCCTGAATATCATCCAGCGCGTGATATGCAAGACACCTTCTTTGTACAAACGAATCCTGATATCTTGTTGCGCACTCATACGTCATCGGTACAGGTACGTTATATGGAAAACAACGAACCTCCTATTCGCACTATATCACCGGGTAGGGTGTATCGCAACGAAGCAATATCAGCGCGGTCTCACTGTTTCTTTCACCAAGTAGAAGGTTTGTACATAGATAAGGACGTTTCGTTTGCCGATTTGAAACAAACATTGCAGTTTTTTACAACAGAGCTTTTCGGAAAATCAAAAATTCGATTAAGACCTTCATACTTCCCTTTCACCGAACCTAGTGCTGAAGTAGATGTTTATTGGGGCCTCGAAACGGAAACCGATTATCGAATGACCAAAGGAACCGGATGGCTTGAGATTATGGGGTGTGGTATGGTTGACCCAAATGTCTTGGATAATTGTGGCATAGACTCTACAACGTACTCTGGTTTTGCATTTGGAATGGGTATCGACCGAATCGCCTTATTGTTGCATCAAATTTCCGATATTCGCCTATTAAGTGAGAACGATGTTCGTTTCTTAGAGCAGTTCAAAAGTGCACTATAGTTTTTCGATGTGAAAAAAGATATTGAAATCCCTATTGCGAAAGACGTTTATGTCGCCATCGTTCATGAATGGAACGATGATTTTCTCTCAAAAGACTGGAACTCGTACATCATCAATAATCGGGCTACGCAAATCGATATGGTTTTAATTGTATCAAAGGGGTACGATGAAAATAGGAAAACTTCCGTCATGCGCCATGCCATCGGTGCCGTGGACACTAAATCATTTGAGAAAATCGAATTGGTACAAGAGGATGTTTTGACTTTGAACAACGAGTTCTTCGTTACCTATTATGCCGATGACAAAATCTATGAAAAACGCTTTTTATTCGAAAAGAATACGGTCAATGAGAATAACCTTTCGGAAATTCCCTTAATTGAAAAAGCCGGTGTCTTAGCAACCTAACTAACGCAAGGGAAAACCCTTTGCGGCCCACCAAGGGTGAATTTCAATTTTGAGCCTACCAGATTTTACCATAGGATCCATATTGGCCAAGCTATCGGCTATTTTCAAGGTTGGCGTGTTGTATATGGTAATTCCCCTTATGTCTCCATCATCTCCAAAAGGTCCTGAAATGTCAGCATAACCCTCTTCATACATTCTTCCTAAATGGGCCATATGAAGTACTTGCAAACTATCAGCTTCTTTTTTATTCTGTAATCGATTAGGGCCTCTTTTTAAAAATGCAATAAAATATTGTTGCATCAAGACGGTATCTTTCGTCTTATCATCAACATAATCAACAATTTCGAAACCCTTATTGGTCAACTCTTCTTTTAACTGCTTAGTGGTTTTCGTAACATCTTCAAGAGCAACCGTTTCAGTTTTTGAAATCTCTTCATTTCTTGGTAAAGCTTCCTTACATGCTATTAGCACCATAAAGACACTCACTATAACCAGTCTCATATTTGCCAAGTTTTAAAAGGGTTTTTACTCAGTTGTGAATTGTAATATTTAATATCTCCTGTTACTTCAATTCCAAGCCAATCAGGTCGTTCATATGCTTCATCTTCATTCATTAGCTCAATTTCGGCCATCACCAGTCCATCATTGTCGCCATAAAACTCATCAATTTCAAAGGTATGCT
>CAZTLZ010000093.1:0-13779 GCA_964614665.1 uncultured Maribacter sp. | reverse complement strand
GCAAAGGAGTCCACCGGGCTTGTGGTGCCCTTACTGATAGCTGCGGATATTTTTGCAGTTATCTATTACAATCGTCATACGCAATGGAAGTACATTTTACGATTTTTACCTTGGATGATGGCCGGAGTTCTTATTGGGGTATTTATCGGGCAAGATCTTGACGAAAAGACCTTTAAAATAGGTATGGCTATTATCATTTTGGGAAGTGTCATCATGATGTACTGGTGGGATAAACGAAAATCGAAAACAGTACCTACTCATTGGGCTTTTGCCGGATTCATGGGTATGCTTGCCGGGATTACCACAATGATCGGTAATTTAGCGGGAGCCTTTTCGAATATATTCTTTCTAGCAATGCGTCTTCCAAAAAATGAATTCATCGGAACGGCCGCTTGGCTCTTTTTTATCATCAATATTTTCAAACTCCCTTTTCACATTTTTGTTTGGGGAACGATTACCACGGATTCTTTGGTTTTCAATATCAAGTTGATTCCAGGAATTTTACTAGGTCTTTTTGTAGGGGTTAGATTGGTAAAAATAATTAAGGAGGATTTCTATCGAAAAATGATTTTAGTACTTACTGCTCTCGGAGCCGTAATTATCCTTTTTAAATAAGGTTTCAGTACAACGCAAAAAAAGGAGTTCAGCGAGTTAAGGGAATAGTTCGAAGTAACAACCTTTCTCAAATTTGCTAAAATCAGCACCCTTTCGTAACATCTTGAAAACTACTTGATTTGCGCTGAGAATTCCTTTTACATGAAGTTATTTTTCTTTCCTTGTATATAGTTGACAACACTATGAATCTGTGCCACTCTTCAAACGTGATATATGTTCTCTTAAATTTTTTCATTCATTGTTATTGTAAAAAAGCCCTGAATATCAGGGCTTTAACAACCAAACTACAAAAACCCAATCTAACTTTTTTAAGGAATCGAACAGCAACTTTTTTCATAATTGCCAAAAAACCTTTACTTACTTATTTATAAGCCTGCGTTTTTAAACTTAGTTGATGGGGGAACATACTTAATGGTTAGTGTCAGTACAGCCCATAATATTGTTATAGAATTGATTTCTTTTTAAAATTTCTATTATTTATGTCCGTGAATAGAGTCGTTCCTTTTTTTTTTGATCTATGTAACTATTCAACTTCAAAAATCTTAGTCCCCTATTGACCTTACGCCAAAACGATTTAATAGGGAGCATTCTTAAAAGTTCTTTTTTTATTTGGTTTATTCCTGGACTAATGGCAAACAAAGTAACCCCAAAAACAAAGGTGCTGATTACGAAAAAAAATTCTACAATAAATGGAGTTTCTAAAATATTCATGTTCTCAATGTTCCCCAACCACTTCAAGATTCTACGGATGATCTCATTTCATAAAGTAGTATGAATCAAAACTAAAAAGTCATGGGCTATAGGAAAGAAAAATGAAATATATAATTTAAGGCATCGATAAAACGCACATTTTATCGATGAAATGTATAATTTATAGTCTTTTTCCTACTTTACTTGATTATTTTGATACTCGGAATAATGTAGATTGCAATCCTTCACTTAGCAAAAATCATCTAAGAATCTTGTTGAGTATCTTAAGAAGGTCTTCTTTTTCAAATGGTTTTATCAAGACCTTGTTCATACCTGCTTCTAAACATTTATCTATGTTTTCTTGATAAGCATTTGCCGTAATACCGATTATCGGAATATTCTTTATATTCTTAAAAGGGAAATCTCGAATAAGTTTGGTAATGTGAATTCCATCAAGGTTAGGAAGATTGACATCCATCAAAATTAAATCGTAATTGTTGCCAACTACTTCTTGAAGTACCAAAGCTCCATCATAAGCAAGGTCGATGTTAAACTTATTAGTGTTTAGAAGAGTTTTAAACAAAGTAAGCTGCACATATTCATCATCTTCAACCAATAGAATTTTAAATTTTGGCTTTTTCTTATTTAAACCCCCTAAGGATGAATCCTGACCTTCCTTAATTGCCGAGGTTTCCGATCTTGAAAACAAAGGGTATTTAAATAGAATATCAAAGTAAAATGCTGCTCCTTTGCCTGATTCAGACTTCAACTGAATCTTACTTCCCATTAATTCTAATAACTTTTTTACAATTGTCAGTCCTAAACCTGTTCCTTTGGTTTGAATTGTATTTTCTCTATGAAAACTCTCGAAAATAACCTCCTGATTTTCAGAAGAAATACCTGGGCCTGTATCTGTTACTTGAAATCGCAGGCTGGCAGTATTCGCCCTTTTCTGGTTTAACCGAACATCAAACGAAATGGTTCCTTCCTTAGTGAACTTAATTGCGTTTTCTAGCAGGTTCGTTACAATTTGATATAATCGCAGTCTATCCCCCTCAATAAATTCCGGAATCTTATCATCCCAAGAACATACGAACTCTAACCCTTTCGTTTTTGCTTTGGCACCATAGGTAAATTGAATCAATTTGTAAAACCGATGCAAATCGAATAATTTTTGCTCAATTTTCATTTTACCCGCGTCTATCATTCCGATACTAAGGGTGTCTTCGAGCATCAATCGTAAATTCGTGTTCGATTCTTTAAGAAAGTCAAGCATTTTGAGTTGTTGTTCACTCATATTGGTGTCTGCAAGCATGCCAATTATGGCCATCATGCTAGTCAACGGGTTTCTCAACTCATGACTGAAGTTTTGAATAAATCTATTCTTGAAACGTTCTCTCTCTTGAAGTTCGAGATTCTTTAAAACCGTTAGTTCGGTCTTAATAACGGACTCATTACGCCTTTGAGTAATCGACTGATAAGAATTATAGTGATCAGTGAGATCTTCAATAATCAACAACAAACCTTCCTTCTCAACAACTGCTTTAATGTCAACAATGTAAAGTTGTTCATTAACAATTATATGAATACAATAGAAATTGGTTTCCTTATCATTGGAATCAAAAACTGTAGCTAAGCTTTCGAAAAAAGGATGAAACTCAAAAATAAGACTCCCCTTTTTAATCTTAAAAAGTACTTGGTCACTTTCAAGAACAATACCCTTTTTGTTTATAACAGTGAATTGTTCATTTTTGCTCGCGTATAGTTCTCGATACTTTTCAAGCATGAGCTAAAAGCGTTGCTAATTTTAAAAAGAGAGCGTTTACAGCACTACCTGTTTTTGCACTAGTTAAAAAGTCGACCGAAATATCATTCTGCAGCAGCATGGTCGACAAGTTTGACTCTTCAGCTAGATCAGATTTATTACCAACAACCATAAATGGTACTTCAGGCATTTTTTCCGCTACTATCTTCAACTCTTCATTTAGATGCTCAAAAGTAGAAGGTCTAGAAACATCAAAAACGAAAACGACACCATGAGTACCTAACAAATAAGATTTTCTTATTGACTTGATATCATCTGTACCTTCTAAATCCCATAAAATCAATGAGACTTTATTTTCAGCTGAGATTTCTACTACCTTTTTTGTAATATGTACTCCTATGGTAACCTTATAATTATCTGAAAAGGTGTCTGTAACGAAACGGCGAATCAAAGAAGTTTTACCAACCCCAAAATGCCCTAGAATAACTATTTTTTTAGATTTTAGCATTCCCAAAATATTTCGCTAATTCATCTTCTATACGTGACTTTGAAGCTGTAACGATACTTTTCTGGGCATTTTTTGTCTCAAAAACCAAATCTACATTCATGGCCATAAAACTATTGTAGAAGTCAAAAATAAAATCTTGTAGTTTATTTTTCGCGGATAAAGAGAAATTACCAGAAACTACTACCGCAATGTAATGTGTTGCGAAACTCTGCAGATGTATTTGATACAATTCATATTCAATAAGTTCAAGGTTCTGATTTCGTTGATTGAAAGCGTCTTCAACAAAAGACTTAATAGCGGTAAGCATGCCCGATACCATTTCTTCGTCAATAGTATTGGATTTTGCGTAACTCGCCTTTAAGATTCCTGAATCCTTTTCTATTAACAATACTTGTTCGATTTTGGCACTAGCCAAATCATCAAACATTATATTCTTTTCATTTTTCCCAGTAAAAATGGATCTGAATTTTCTTTTCCCAACTGAAAAAAAACTTAATTGGCTATTCATTTTTTCAGAGAGCATCTTCATCTCCTGTGCCACATACTTCTTTATCATTTTCCCCAAAACAGGGTATATGGCATCAACAACCGCATCTTTATTAATCTTTATTTCCTTTTTTAAGGTTTCAGTAATTGCAGGGCCCAAAGTATCAGGAATGCTCTTTTTGAACTCATCGATCTGATACTCGATTATTGGATCTACCTTTTCTGATAACTTATCCCTCTCTTGTATGGTCTGCTCCAATAATTCGACCCTTTGAGAAATTTTTTTCTCAAATTCCTGATCATCGGCAAATAGAATATCCTTTAATATGTCTATTTTATCCTGCTCGTTCATTTTAGGGTACATCGCCAAATTCTATTTAGCACTTATTTTCTCTCCCAAGTCGACCAAGAGTTTTCCCAGCATTTTTTTGTTAACCTTCTCTTCTCCCAAATCTTCTATCTTGTCTTCAAAATTCTTTTCGAGCTCCGTTATTCGAATGTTAACATCAGTGGCAATACCGTCAATTGAACTATTTAAATCATTTCGAATTTCCTCAATGAGATCTTCCAAAACCTTTTTCTTTTCAAGAATATCATTCTTGAGAATCTCAAACTCCGAGTCGTAAGCTTGAATAGTTTCTCCAAAAATAAGATTCTTGATTACCTCTATTTTTGAAACAGAACTCTCTATCTTATCTTCTAATTTGAACATGGCTTCGTGTTTTTTGGTCATAATTTTGAATATTGGAAAAGGTAAAACCTTAGTGAAATTAAGAACTAAGCACCTCAAATGGGGCTCCAAAATACAATATTTAAGAATACTGGCCGCTATAACGATATTATTTTCTTCTAAACCCAGTATAACTCGATAAATAACTTTAGTTCAATACTTTAAAGCCTAGATTTCTTTTGTAAAATCTCAACTCAATTTATTATCGTGGTTTTTAGCATTACTTGATTATTAAGGTCATAATTGAAAGTTTTAGGCATTAATTGTATCTTGCCCTTAGTCGATTAAACCTGAATTATGTTAAATCGATGTCCGACCCGGCCCCAATTCATACGAAACACTTTATAGAAACGTTCGCTACTTATGAGACTGTTCATACTACTTTTGGGTCTTTTTTTTTCTGTAAGTTCTTGCAACACACTAGGCCTTACTAGCAAGAAAAACTTAACCAAAACCCAAAGCAATACAGTATCCAAAAAAGGGAAAACCTTCTCTGAGATAATTCCCAAAGATGCTATTTCACAAAAGGGATTATTCAATGTACATCAAGTTGGTGACAAATACTTCTTTGAGATTCCTGATAGTTTATTGAACCGCGAGATATTGGTGGTTACTAGATTCATAAAAACACCTTCCGGTGCACGAAACTATGGTGGTGAGAAAATCGCCGAGAACACCATTGTTTTCGAAAAGGGCCCAACGGACCAAATATTCCTAAGAATAGCTACACTAGTCAGTTCTGCCAACGAGGAAGATGCCATTTCAAAAGCAGTCAACAATTCGAATATAACACCTATTCTAGAAGCCTTCGAGATAAAGGCACGCAACAAAAAGAAAGCTACCCATCTTATCGAAGTAACGGACTTCTTGAACAGTGAAAACCCTTTATTGGCCCTTAGTAGTCAGAAAAAAGATATCTATCGACTTCTGGGGTTGGAAAAGGACAAATCGTATATCAACGAAGTCAATTCTTTTCCTTTGAATACTGAAATAAAAACAGTAAAAACATATAAGGCTAAGTCGAGCAAGGACAAACGCAAGAGGCAATTGCCTGCCGCAGTTTTGGCTGGTGTCGTTACCTTAGAAATCAATAATTCTTTTATTCTACTTCCTAAAGAGCCTATGCAAAAAAGATATTTCGATGCACGCGTAGGGTATTTCGCAAGTTCCTATTTGGAGTATGGTGATGACCAACAAAAGGTCGATAAAAATACTTACATACACCGCTGGCGCTTGGAGCCAAAACCCGAAGACATCGAAAAATGGAAGCGTGGTGAATTGGTAGAGCCTCAAAAGCCCATTGTTTATTATATTGATCCTGCAACACCAAAAAAATGGAGACCCTATCTGATTCAAGGCATAAATGACTGGCAGGTAGCCTTTGAACAGGCGGGGTTCAAAAATGCCATTGTCGGTATGGAATGGCCCGAAAATGACCCGACCATGAGTCTTGAGGACTCTCGTTTTTCAGTATTACGTTATTTCGCTTCCCCTTCTAAAAATGCATACGGCCCTAATATTGTAGACCCCCGTAGTGGCGAAATTTTAGAAAGTCACATTGGGTGGTATCACAATTTGTTGAATTTATTACACAGCTGGTATATGATTCAAGCCGGTGCTGTTGACCAAAGAGCCCAGCAAATGGAATTCGATACCGAACTTATGGGCGAACTGGTTCGTTTTGTGAGTTCACATGAGGTTGGCCATACGTTAGGTCTTCGTCATAACATGGGGGCAAGTTCAGCTACCCCTGTTGAAAAGTTGAGAGATGCCGAATGGCTTTCCAGAAACGGACATACCAGTTCAATTATGGACTATGCTCGATTCAATTACGTCGCACAACCAGAAGACAACATTCCCGTAGAAAACCTAATGCCCAGAATCGGTGATTATGATAAATGGGCCATTCAATGGGGATATTCAAGATTTCCACAAGAACTGGAGGCAAAGGAAGAGCGGGAGGTATTGAGTCAAATGGTCATCGATAGTGTCGGGAAGAATCCCAGGCTATGGTTTGGTGGCGAAGGTCATGATTTTGACCCTCGGTCTCAAACTGAGGACCTGGGGGATAATGCTATGGAAGCCAGTATGTATGGAATTCTCAACCTACAACGTATTGCTCCATGTATTAAAGAATGGGTAAAAGAAAATGATAGTGATGACTATGCCAACTTAGATCAAACCTACAAAGACCTTGTCAACCAATACAGTGATTATATTTTTCATGTTTCAAAAAATATTGGTGGTATTTATGTGACTCCAAAAACCATGGGGGAAGATGGAGAAGTGTATCGCCCGGTACCTAAACAGACCCAAAAGCAGGCTATGGCATTCTTAAACACCTATATCTTTCATGAACCCAAATGGCTGTTACGCAATGAAGTATTAAATGCTATTCGTTCACCGCGATCAAAAGAGAGTATTACCAAAACCATGGAAAGTGTAATGGTAAATTTATTGGGTGGTAGTAGAATAAGTAGGATGACCTTTATTGCTGAGCGGTACGCAGAAGAAAATCCGTATCGCCCTGAAGAATATATCGATGACCTCAACCAATTGGTTTGGGGAGATATGAACGTTTTTTATCAAACCAATGCGTATCGCCGTAAACTTCAGAAGTCATATGTATCTAACATGATTGCGCTTTATAAACCTGATGTCACTGAAGGCATGGTCGAAGGACTCTTGGCGGAACTTTCAAAAGGATATACTTCGAATACCGATGTACGGTCATTGGCCTTGGATAATCTTCTGACCCTTCAAGGAAAGATCAAAAGAACGCTTCCCGTCATGACAGATAGGCTAACCATCGCCCATTTGAACTATTTGAAACGAGAGATTGAGGCAGTCGTTGGAGAAACCGAAGATGTTGACCCCTTGTTCATTCCCTTCAGAAAAGATATTTCGATTAAAGAGGAAAAAGAATAGCTATTCTCCAAGCTTTTCCATAGTAAACAACTCAGGCGTACCTCCTCGATTACCGCACCCTGAAGCAATGTAAAGTTCCCCTTGATATTCTATTAATCCGGTTCCATGTCGCCCTTCTAGTAAAGGAGGCAGGGCTTTCCATTCATTTGTGGTCAAGTCTAATTCCTCTACCTCGGAATGTGCTTTTTCTTGGGCCATCGATTCGCCACCAACCACTAGTATGTTACCTCCAAATAGCGTAGCAGCATTACCCGCTCTTTGTGTCGGAATATTATTCGGTAAAGTTTCCCAAGTATTACTGACAATACTATATACGTCAACTTCGGCAATAGTACCTCCAAAAGATTCATCAGGAACTATTCCTGTATTTCTTCCGGCAGGTGCAACAATTTTTCCGTCGATTAAAACAGCTTGAAAATGGTCGCGGGCTCGTGGGGCATCGGCCAAGATTTCCCATTCACCACTAGCTGGGTCGTAGAGGTCTAACCAATTCTTGTGATCACCAATGTGTCCATTTTTGATTCCGCAAGCAACATACACTTTTCCATTATGAAGTACATTGCCTGTAGACCCGCGTCTTCGTCCCTCAGGAATTTCATCTCCTTGACTCCATGAATCGGTACCCGTATCATAAATGTAAATGTGAGTTGTGGGCGTTTCATTTGGCCATCTTCCGGTAAAAGCTCCAATAACATAGATTTTACTGTCAATGACTATAGGTTGAAAATGATGTAGCTCTATTGGCGGCTCTGCTCCTGTTGACCAGCTTTCTGATTGCGGATCAAAAATACTGACTGCCCTTATGTCTCTTCCTCCCAACAAATAAAACTTTTCGCCTACCCGAACAAAAGCCGCCTCATGGCGCTGTACAGGTTTGCTATCATCTATTGAAACCACGGCCTGCCATTTTAATGTTACTTCCTCACTCTCAGGTTCAGTTTCAGGTTCAGCTTCAGTTTCAGTTTCAGTTTCAGTTTCAATCTCGGTCTCCGTTTCTGAATCGATTATTGGTGTTTCAACATTGGACTCTTTTTTACAGTTGACACATATCAAAAGGCAGATGGTGAAAAAAAACTTCTTTATCATGGCTTCTATGAGTTATGTTCTATTTCTATACGTATAAACTTATCGTTTTTCAGAGTCAAATTCGATAAGTTTAAATTAAAAATACCATAATGGCAGATTCCATGCCGCCTTTATATGCTTTTTTGGCAAGAAGTCTTGAAAACTGGATAAATCAATGGCTATTAAACACTAAGGAGCGAAGTTCGTTTAATCAATTTAAAGAGTTTTTCGATTCAGGATACATCAAAATGCAAACTTGAAAAGCGTTTATATTCTCTTTTGATAATAGCAGTTTTGTGTCTACTAAACCATTCGTCCGTCTAACAAATTGATAATCCGTTTACCGTATTCTGCATTTTTTTCAGAATGTGTTACTTGAATTATAGTTACCCCATCCTCTTCGTTCAACTTTTTAAAGAGCTCCATGATGTCTTCTCCTTGTTTAGAATTGAGATTGCCCGTAGGCTCATCGGCCAAGAGCAATTTGGGTTTGGATATCAAGGCACGGGCCACACCTACCAATTGCTGTTGACCGCCACTCAATTGGGTAGGGAAAAGGTCTTTTTTACCCACAATATTGAATCGGTCCAACATATCGGCTACCAATGATTTTCGTTCAGAACCACTCATTTTTTTGTACAGCAAGGGCATTTCGAGATTTTCATAAACGGTAAGCTCATCAATCAAATGATATGCTTGGAATACAAAACCTATGTACTGTTTGTAAAGCTGCGCCCGGTGCTTTTCTTTAAGGGTATGTACCGATTCATCTAAAAAGTTATATTCCCCTTCATCAAAACCATCAAGCATCCCGATGACGTTCAACAAGGTGGATTTACCCGAGCCTGAAGGCCCCATCACCGAAATAAACTCACCTTCTTCGATTTCAAGGTTAATATCCTTTAAAAGGAACACACGTTGCCCTCCTTGTTGTACCCATTTAAAAATATTGTTTAATTGTAATAGCATTCTTCTAGTATTAAGTAATTTATATTAAGATAGTTCTTTTATTTTAGGTTTTTGTTGATGGTTTACTCTTCCCTCAACCCCTCCACCGGGTTTCTATTTGCCGCCTGTATGGCTTGACTGCCCACGGTGAGCATGGCCACGGTCAAAGCCACCAATCCCGCACCGATAAAATACCAAAGTTGTAAGGAAATATGATAGGCAAAACCCGAGAGCCAATCTTTGGTTAGTAGATAGGCGACAGGCAAGGCGATTGCAATTGCAGCCAATACCAACTTAGCAAATTCACTGGAGAGCATTACGGTAACCTGTGTTGCCGTTTGACCCAATACTTTTCGTACACTGATTTCTTTCCTTCGTTTTTCTGCTGTAAAAGAAGCCAAACCAAATAGACCCAAACAGGAAATTAAAATAGCAAGACCAGCAAAATATTTAGATAAGGTGGCTACCCGCTGTTCGGCCATATATTGTGTCTGATAGGTAGCGTTTAAAAACTTGTAATCAAAAGTGACATCAGGATTAAATTTACGATGTAGATCTTGTAACCCAGCAAGTGCTACACTTTCATTCCCGGGAGTCAATTTCGCCATCACCAAATTCGTCCAAGAAGGCTGTAGCACAAAAAACAAAGGTTTAATTTCTTCATGGAGTGAGGTAAAATGAAAATCGTCGGTTACCCCAACAATTTCTAAAGAGGTGTTGTCTATTGTAATTGTCTTACCTATTGGGTCTTTTAATTGCATAACATCGATTGCGGCCTGATTAAAGATGATTTTAGAATCATCGGCACGAAAATCCCTGGAAAAAGCCCTTCCTTCTGCCATTTTAATCCCCAAGGTTTTCATTAAATCGTAATTGACTGCACGCATTTGAAAAACAGTTTTTGCATCCGATATTTTTCCAGGCCATTCTAAGTTATTTAGTGTATTCATTCCGCCCATAATATTCTGACCAATACTGCTGACATCGGTAACGCCCTTAACTTGTTTTATTTCAGATAAAAACAGATCCAGGCTTTTTTTAATTTTGCCATCAATTTCAAAAAACACAATATTATCTTTTTCGTACCCCAAATTTTTTGTCTGTACAAATGCTATTTGCTTGTAAATAACCAAAACAGATACTATTAATATTACAGATAATGTAAATTGAAGCACCACCAACCCTTTTCGTGCCCAAACTTCACCTATAGAATTGTTAAGTTTCCCCTTTAAGGCAACTAACGAATTTAACCCTGAGAGATAAAAAGCAGGATAACTTCCGGCAACAAAACCAGTCACCACTAATACTGTAAAAGCCATTAGTGCATGGCTTATAGTAAACCCTAAATGAAGTTGTTTTCCCGTAATCTCATTAAACTGGGGCAACAGTAATACTACTAATAGAATGGCAAATAAAAAGGAAAGGAAGGTTATACCTAAAGATTCCCCTATATGTTGAAGAACCATTACTTTTCGCTTAGCTCCCATAGCCTTTTTTATGCCTATTTCCTTTAATCGGCGTGATGCATTAGCCGTTGATAAGTTCATAAAATTAATACAGGCAATGAGCAATATTAAAAATGCAATCAGCGAAAAGAGTCTTACATATTCTATCCTACCACCTGTTTGCACTCCATTTTCATAGGTGCCATATAGATAAACATCAGAAAACAGTCTAGTTGATAAGGTACGATGTTCGTCTTTGGTCTTTTCTTGTATTAGACCAGAAACTTTATTGTTAAATGCCTCGACATCTACACCTTCGTTTAAAACAATGTAAGAATTGGTCAAGTTATGTGTCCAATAGGTAGACTCTGAAAAGCCTTCCTTGTACGTCTTAAAAGGCAAAACGAAATCAAATTGTGAAGAAGCGTTTGAAGGAGGACTCTTAAACACCCCAGAGATAACCAACTGGTTTTCATTTCTAAATTCAATAACCTTACCCAGTAGGTTATGTGTTGTGCCAAAAAACTTCAGAGCAAGGTTTTCTGATATAACAATTGCATTTTTATCTTTTAAGAGTGTACTTTCATTTCCGTACAAAATGGGAAACGAAAATGCCTTAAAATAATCATCTCCCACATACAGGCCGTCTGCCTTTGTTTCATTTTTCTCGACCGATAAGGTAGATTCTTTAGCTCCCCATGTATTGACATTTACCCCGTACTTAACCTCAGGAAAATCTTGGGAAAGAGTTTCGACCACTGCAATTGAAGTTACCGGATTGGTAAGAATGGTACCGTCTGTCTGGGCATTCTCAATCACCTGATATAGGTTATCGGCATTGGCATGGAACTTATCCACACTTAATTCATCCAACACCCAAAGTGCAATAAAAAGAACACAAGCAAGACCTGTAGACAAGCCCACTATGTTAATTAAAAAAGTGCTTTTGTGTTTTTTAATGTTCCTAAAAAAAAGTTTTATGTTTTGTTTTAGCATGACGTTTTAAGTTTATTGATGATGGTTCAAAATTTTTATATCGCACCTTACAGGCCTCTAGTTTTATATTTCAATCAAGTTCAAATTCAAAGGGTTCATATTTCTAACTTCGTATTTTCATTCTCTATCTCAATTAGAATATCCCATATCTACTTTATTCCTCCCGCAACCCTTCTACCGGGTTTCTATTTGCCGCTTGTACGGCCTGACTACCCACAGTGAGCATGGCAACGGTCAAGGCCACCAATCCCGCACCGATAAAATACCAAAACTGTAGGGGAATATGATAGGCAAAGCCAGATAGCCAATCTTTTGCCAACAGATAGGCAATGGGTAATGCAATCACTATAGAAATCATTACCAACTTGGCAAATTCACTGGAAATCATTACCGTAACCTGTGTAGCCGTTTGCCCCAATACTTTTCGTATACTTATTTCTTTTCTTCTGCGTTCGGCAGTAAATAATGTCAGTCCATAAAGTCCCAAGCAGGAAATTAAAATGGCCAAGCCTGCAAAGTATTTTGAAAGTTTGGATACCCGTTGTTCTGCGACATAGAGTTCTTGGTATTGGGCATCTAAAAACCGGAACTCGAAAGGAAGTCCTGGGTTAAAGTTGGCATAGAGCTTTTTTAACGACCCGATGGCTGCCTTTTCAGAGCCTGATTCTAGTTTTACGGCTAGGGTACTGACCCATTTTGAAGTACAAAGTAATGCTGTAGGCACAATCTCTTGATAAAGTGATTGGGTATTAAAATCTTTTACCACACCTATAATTTCCCGATCTGACCCACGCATGTGTACGATTTTGCCAATGGGGTCTTTAAGCCCCATTTGCTTTATGGCTGTCTCGTTTAGAATGACTTTGAAATCGTCGTTTGGCTTTACGTCGGCATAAGAACGTCCTTCTTTCATTTCCAAACCCATAGTCTCGATTAAATGTGGTCCGACCTGGGCATGGCGAAAAACGAGATTTTTACCTTCCTCACTCTGGCCGGGCCATGTATGCCCCCCTGAGGAGTTATTGAAATTGGTCATGTTTCCCTGCATATAGGAAGCATTGGCCACTCCGGGGATTTGCCTTGTTTCCTTAAGAAAAGCATCCAAATTGTCTTTAAGTTCACCTTCTAACTCAAAAAGAAGGACATTGTCCTTGTTGTACCCTAAATTCTTGGATTGAACAAAATTCAATTGCAGATACACCACTCCAACGGCAACGATCAACAAAACGGAAATACCAAATTGAGCGACTACTAAACCCTTTCGGACGAAAAGTTCTCCAAATGAGGTATTTATCTTTCCTTTCAACACTTTTACTGCATTGAACTTAGAGAGGTATAAGGCTGGGTAGCTCCCCGAAAACAAGCCTGTTAAAAGTGTTATAGCCGTCATAATCAAAATAAAGCTGCCCCCTAAATTTAACTGAAGTTCTTTGCCTGTAACCTGATTAAACCATGGCAGCAGTGCCAATACCAATAGTAGTGCACACCCTAGGGCAAAGAAAGCAAGCAACGTAGATTCGGTCAAAAATTGGAAAATCAATGATTTTCGGTCGGCTCCTATGGCTTTTTTTACCCCGACCTCTTTTAATCTTCTGGAGGCCCT
>CAZTLZ010000092.1:8446-13936 GCA_964614665.1 uncultured Maribacter sp. | reverse complement strand
TAAATCCGTTTCAACCGAGGTCAAATTTCAATGACGAGGCATTGCGCGAACTGGCCACTTCTATTAATGAATTAGGAATCATCCAACCTATTACCGTTCGCAAGCTTGATTTTAACAAGTACCAATTGGTTTCAGGGGAAAGACGATTCCGAGCCTCCAAATTAGCAGGTTTACCAACCATTCCCGCCTACATTCGTATTGCGAATGACCAAGAATCATTAGAAATGGCGTTGGTCGAAAATATTCAACGCCAGGATCTTGACCCTATTGAAATCGCGTTGTCATATCAAAGATTGATTGATGAGATTCAACTGACGCAGGAAAAACTCAGTGATAGGGTTGGCAAAAAACGCTCTACCATTGCCAACTATCTTCGATTGTTGAAACTTGACCCCATAATTCAAACCGGTATTCGTGATGGCTTTGTAAGTATGGGCCATGGCAGGGCCTTAGTAAATGTAGACAGCAAAGAAAACCAGATCGGTATTTATGAAAAAATAGTCGGACAAAACCTCTCTGTGCGCGATACGGAACGTATTGTAAAAGCATTTCAGGATAAAGGTAAGGGCGGCGGCTTAAAGGATGAGGCTAAAAACCCTGATTTTGCTATTCAGTCGAAAAAAGAGCTTTCTGACTATTTGACTTCCAAAGTGGTGGTAAGTTCATCCCAAAAGGGAAAAGGGAAGATCACTATCCCCTTTGCATCTGAAGAAGAATTATTCCGAATAAAAAAACTAATCCTTGGTGGGTAAGACACTTTTTACGGTTTTAGTTTTTGGCATGTTTTCGGTTATGCTTTTTGCACAGGAAGAAAATCCTGTAGAAAGTGAAATGGACTCCCTCCAAACTTCACTAAATGAAGAAGTTATCGTAACACAAGATTCCATTTTAAAAAAAGAGAACTACATTAATCCATTAGCACCAAGTAGAGCAGCTTTTTATTCTGCGGTAATACCTGGTTTGGGACAGGTGTATAACAAAAAATATTGGAAAGTGCCTATCGTTTATGGAGCACTCGGCGCAGGTATTTATGCCTATACTTTCTACGATAATCAGTATCAAGAACTTCGGACAGCATTTAAACGCAAAAGAGTTGGCCTGTTGATCAATAATCCTAAAATATCCGAGGATGTTTCCAATGATGTTCTTGAGCGACAACAAAATGCAAAACAAAATGATCGTGACTTGGCGTTATTGGTGACCATTATTATTTATGCATTGAATATCGTAGATGCCAATGTAGATGCCCACCTTAAACAGTTTAATATCAGTGATGATTTGAGTTGGGATATGAATCTGCAACCTTATTTAGAGGCTAATCCCATTGACAATAATCCCAATTACGGAATGGCCTTAACTATAACTTTTTGAAATGAAGATAGCATTGTTCGGGTATGGTAGAATGGGTAAAATGATAGAGCGCACCGCTTTGGAAAGAGGGCATACCATCGTGGCAAAAATTGATATCGGTACCGAGGATATTGATTTTTCAACTATGGATGTCGCTATAGATTTTAGTATGCCCGATGCAGCTTATGGTAATATTAGTAGTTGCCTAAAACAAAATGTTCCAGTCATTTCAGGCACCACAGGCTGGTTAGAACGCTATGAAGATGCCGTAACCCTTTGCGAAGAAAATAATGGGGCATTTATCTATGCCTCGAATTTTAGTCTTGGAGTAAACGTTTTTTTCGAACTGAACCGTCATTTAGCTAAAATGATGAGAAATCTAAAGCAGTATAGAGTTTCTATGGAAGAAATACACCATACTCAAAAATTGGATGCACCTAGTGGAACGGCGATTACCCTTGCGGAAGGAGTTTTGGAAAATTCGGATTATACGAATTGGAAACTTAATGATGCTGCCGAAAATGAGATTCCCATCGTATCGAAAAGAATAGATGAAGTACCGGGCACACATTCTGTTGATTATGAAAGTGCCATAGACAGCATTGCATTAAAACATACGGCACATAATCGGGAGGGTTTTGCATTGGGAGCAGTTATTGCTGCCGAATGGATTCATGGTAAAACAGGAGTGTTTACGATGAAAGATGTATTAGGACTCTAAAAAACTAGTTCAAATTGGTGTTACTGATTGTTAATTTTCAGCAAAACTTGTAACAGAACTATTTGAACATGGACTTATATTTGAATTTGAATTTGAATTTTAGAAAACCATGAGCGCAACACAATGGATTATTTTCATACTGATTATTCAGGTCATCCATTTTCTAGGGACTTGGAAATTATATGTAAAGGCGGGTAGAAAAGCCTGGGAAGCAGCTATACCCATTTACAATGCAATCGTTTTGATGCAAATCATCAATCGCCCAAAATGGTGGGTGATATTATTGTTTATTCCTATCATCAACCTTTTGATGTTTCCTGTAATATGGGTGGAGACCATCAGAAGTTTTGGAAGAAATACCCTTTGGGAAAGTTGGGTCGTGGTACTGACATTAGGGTTTTATATCTACTATGTCAATTATGGTTTAGATGTGTCCTATGTAGAAGGGAGAAGTCTACACCCTACAACAGCTTTGGGTGAATGGGTCAGTTCAATTGTATTTGCGATTGTGGCAGCTACTCTTGTACACACTTATTTTATTCAACCGTATGTAATTCCAACCGGTTCTTTGGAGCGCACACTTCGTGTAGGCGATTTATTATTTGTAAGCAAGTTTCATTATGGAGCGCGAACTCCCATGACCGCCATCGCGGCACCAATGGTGCACGACACCTTACCATTTGTTGGTGTTCCTTCATATTTGAACAAGCCACAAATTCCGTATTTCAGATTACCCGGATTCAAAGATATCAAGCGAAAGGAAATAGTGGTTTTCAGTTGGCCGGCCGATACGGTGAGACAATTTTTCGTAGCCGAAAAAGGTGTTCGGAAACCGATTGACAAGAAATCAAATTATGTAAAACGCTGTGTGGGTATTCCTGGAGATAGCATTGAAGTGAGAGATGGCTATGTATTCGCCAATGGCAAACAGTTGGAACTTCCCGATCGCGCCAGACCACAATTCGATTACAATGCGTACTCAAATAAAGGTGTTTCCTCAAAAATGCTTTTAGAATCTGGTGTAGCAGGTTTCAATAGAATATATATTGCACAATCGTTAAACCGAAATCAGCAAGTTGCTTTGGCCAATAATGGAAATCGTGTATATCAACAAGGACAGGCTTTTCAAATTCTTGCTAACATGAACGGGATAGCTCCAGATTTCGTTCGTCAGCATCGTCTTGCGCTTCAGGAAGTAACGGATAGAAGACGCGTTGTTACCCTGACCGAAGAAATGAAAGAAAAGTTAGAGAAGAATTCTGCTATCGACTCATTGGTTCGCAACATTGAGCCCAAAGGCAAATGGGCATCCAAATTATTTCCACAAAATCGAGATTACCCCAATAATTATAGTAATATGGGCACAATCTACATTCCTGAAAAAGGAAAAACAGTTGATTTGAATTTAGAAGTTCTACCATTGTATAAAAAGATTATCCGTGAGTATGAAGGGAATACCCTTAGTGTGTTAGGAAATGAGATAAGCATCAATGGCCAAGTAGTCGATACATATACCTTCAAACAAGATTATTACTGGATGATGGGAGATAACAGAGACCATTCGGAAGACAGTCGCGCATGGGGTTATGTACCTGAAAATCATATTGTGGGGACGCCCATTTTTATCTGGATGAGCTTTGATAATTTCACAGATGGTGCCGGAAGGGTCAATAAGTTCTGGAAATGGAAACCTAGATGGGACCGAATATTCACTACAGTGAATGGAACTGGTCAGCCTATTTCTTACTTCAAATGGTTTTTGATTGCCTTAGCTGGGTATTTTGCTTTTGATTATTTCTGGAAGAAAAGGAGAGCGAATAAAGGTTGATTTAGATTCCACAAATTGAAAGCACTACTCCATCCAGTATATATGCCGAATATCCTAACTACGGCAACAATTGTCCAAAATGAGGTGCAGTGGGAAGTGGAGGATAATTTCCAAAAACAGACCTTTAGAAATCGAACCTATGTTTGTACGGATAGAGGGAAGTTAATGTTGAACATCCCTATTAATCATGTCGGCAAAAATCTAGGCCGGCAAAAATACCAAGATGTAAAAATCGACAATGACTATAATTGGCAACGTCAACATTGGCGAACACTTCAAACTGCTTACCGAACTTCGCCTTTTTTCGAATACTATGAGGATGATATCGCCCCGTTATATGAAAAGACATTTGACTTTCTTCTAGATTACAATCTAAAATCTATAGCTATTATCTGTGATTGTTTACAAATTGAAATGCCGAAATCCAAAACGGAAAAATATTTAACCGGACCATCAAATGTGAAAGATGCACGGTTCCTGGTCAATGCGAAAAAAGAATTCTCCATTGATTTAGCAGCTTACAATCAAGTCTTTGGTGACCGTCATGGTTTTTTGAAAAATATGAGCATACTTGATTTATTATTCAATGAAGGTACTAACGCCTTGACGTATTTGAAAAAAATTGATTTAGACTTCGCAAATGCTTAGGTTTTGCATTCATTACGGAATTCATTTATTGGTGCCAATAGCTATCGGACTTCTTTTTTTCAAGAAGAACCGGAAAAGAGCTGTCCTCATTTTATTATCGGCCATAGTCATTGATGTAGACCACCTCTTAGCCAATCCTATTTTTGACCCCAACCGTTGCAGCATTGACTTTCACCCCTTACATTCCTATTGGGCCATCGCAATTTATGTAGGCTTCTTATTTTTCAAGAAATCAAGGATTTTCGGGATTGCTTTACTCATCCATATTCTGGCTGATCTCACCGACTGCTATTTAATCACTTTGTAAATCAAATGAGGCCATCAGAGGAAAATGGTCTGAATATTTGACCTTATAATTGGTATGGGACTTCACTATGAAAGATTCATCGGCGAAAATAAAATCAATTCGAAATGGTGCGCCATGAAAGATATAGGTTTGCCCGTAGCCACTACCCTCCTCCAAAAAAGTATCTTGTAGATTACCCTTAATAGTTCGATATACGTTCGAATATTGCCCATTGTTGAAATCACCACAAAGAATGCTCTTATACGGTGAAGAATTTAAATGTCTTCCAATGACCTCAGCCTGCTCCATCTGCTTTTGAAAGGCACCATTGATTTGTTTAATAAGTTTGTCAGTCGGTTCTTTACTAAGAACGCCTTGTCCCGGAGTGATTCCCAAAGACTCCAAATGCGCGTTGTAAATCCGAATAGTATCCTTTTTAAATCGAATATCGGCAAAAACGGCATTGCTGTCCGTTCTGGGTAGGTTAAGCAATCCTGTTTCCAAAATAGGATATTTCGAAAATATGGCCAATAACCCTTTTCCTTCCATATGTACATATTCCAAATAACGATAAGGATAATGTTTGAATTCACCACTTGAGTTATAGTACGGTTCTTGAAGGCATAAGATATCAGGGTCTTCCTTTCTAATGAAGTC
>CAZTLZ010000092.1:0-8346 GCA_964614665.1 uncultured Maribacter sp. | reverse complement strand
GCTGGAACACCAAGACCTAAAAACGAGAGGAACGAAAAACTATGATTTTGAAGATATGGGGTAGCACATGCCATCAAAAGTAAAATCACCCCTAGGATGTTCATTAGAAAAAAAAACCTATTGAATAATGACAGTCGCTTCACTTGGTTAATCTTCCTTACCAGCTTTGAATAAAAAATCTTTCTCGGCCTTAGATAAACTCTCGTAGCCCGATTTACTAATTTTATCAAGAATGCTATCTATCTTACGCTGATGTGCATCTTTATTGTAATCGGCTTTTGACTTAGAAGCCTTTTTTTGTTTTTTATAAACTGTTTTTAGCGGCGCTTTCTTTTCCTTTGGTTTAAAGGTGTTTACCAAGCCATCCACGAATCTGGAAAAACCGGCTCCAATGTCTCGCCCTTGAAAAAGTTGACGCGCATAAACATATCCCAAAAAAGCACCACCTAAATGGGCTATACGTCCGCCAATATTATCCCCACCAGAACTTATTTGTAGCAAATCAATGAGTACTACGAACAAACCAATATGCCATAGTTTTACGTTGAAGAAGATGATGCGTACCTCTTGATTGGGAATATAGGTACATACGAAAATCAAAACTGCCATTACGCCTGCCGAAGCGCCTAACAAAACTCCCCCTCCGCTAGAAAACAAGGAATCGGTAAACATATAGAACATGCCTCCAAGAATAACGCCTAAAAAGTACACATTCAAAAAACGTTTTCCATCGAAAAGGTTCAACAAAATACGGCCAGCGATATACAACACGTACATATTCCAAAGCAGATGCAAAATACCGCCATGCAAAAACGAGTAGGTGACAATAGACCAGGGTTGCCCAATAAATTCAGTGAGATCAGCCGGTAGTTCAAACCAGCTTTGTAGTGCAGGAAAAACAACCTTGCCCAACAAACCAATCGCTATAAATACGATGATATTGATTGCTATTAGCTTCTCAGAAACGCTCAGTCGAGCATATTGATATCGTAACCCTCCGCTCGCCATATTAATTCCAGCGGTTTTTATTGAATGAATTCTTTTTCCAGTACCACATCACGATAAAGCCAATGACCGCGCCGCCAACGTGAGCCATATAAGCGGTATTACTAGGACTAAAAAATGATTGTCCCGTTACTGCCGAAATAACATCCAGCAAAATAATACCCGGTATGAAATACTTGGCCTT
Organism: uncultured Maribacter sp.; assembly: GCA_964614665.1. GTDB lineage: Bacteria > Bacteroidota > Bacteroidia > Flavobacteriales > Flavobacteriaceae > Maribacter_C. Next base: position 7,157 of record CAZTLZ010000092.1, on the reverse strand, counting down.
TATGGGTATTGGTAAAAATATGAGCATCAGTTCCGCATTAGGGTTCATCACGCCGAAGGCGGCCAATACCCCCATTATACACCCTGAGGCGCCCACCATGGATGCAAAATAGGTGTCCCTAAAAATTGGGTAGGCTTCCTGTAGCTTGTCAAACTGCAATTGTGTCAAACCTTGTATGGGTTGATTATCTGACATCATTTGAATAATCTGATCACTGGAAAGTCCCATATTCAACAACTCATTGTTAATCGGGGAGTAATTGAAGTAATATCCTCCTAATTGAAATAAAACTGCTCCTAAACCAGCGGAGAAATAAAGAAAAAAGAACTTGTTCTTTCCTAGATAGTTTTCAACTGGTCCACCAAACATCCATAAGGCGAACATATTAAAACCAATATGCATAATTCCCCCCTGATCCAAAGGAGCATGCATGAACATATGAGAAATAATCTGCCATATTTGGAATTTCTCATTTTCAGGAAACCAAAGTGAAAACCACTCGAACATCGGTCCCTGGTAAAGTGTTGCAGCAATAAAAAACAGCATGTTTACAATTAGCAAATGCTTCACGCCCTCAGTCAATCTCATCATTTAAATAAATTTTTTGTCAATATCGTTTTCAGTAATGGTGATATAAACCGGTTTATTAAAAGGACTCACACGTGTTTCCTTACAGGCAAATAAATCATGTACCAATGCCAATTGAGAGGCACTATCCAATACCTCTCCTGTTTTTACGGATAGGGTTTTTGACAAGGTCTTCGCCAGTATGTCAGTCTGGGAAAAACTATCTCCCGCAACTTCCATTTGACAATCGGATATCAACTGATCTAGCACCATGCCTACTTCACTTTCAGTAACTAGGAGCGGTACTCCGGTAACCTCGATTTGTTCTTTCTCTATCTTGCCGAAAACAAAACCGATAGTGGTCAGACTATCCTTGATTTCATTTAAAATTACCATGTCAGATTTCGAAAAAGATAAAACCAGCGGAAAAAGTAATTGCTGACTAACTGCTTCCTTAATGGTAATATTTTTTAAAAATTTCTCATAGAGTACTCGTTGATGTGCCCTACTTTGATCGATGACTACCATGCCGGATTTGATGGTTGTAACAATATATTTTCTTCGTAGCTGAAAGGTAGTTGCTATATTCTCTTCTGGTGCATGCTTTCCTTCAAAAATAGATCCAGTAATGGTATCTGATTCAAATTTCAAACTACTGGACTCATCATCTTTTGAATCTATTTCAGACTCTAAGCCCACATACAAACTATCCCAACTGTTAGGGCTACTTGAAGAACGCATAACGCTCCTATAGTCGGAGCCTGATTTTTTTTGCGTTATCTCTTGAAATGGATTGAAACTAGCATCAACAGTCACATGTGGTTGTGCTGCCTCTTTATTTTTATAGGTATAAGGCGTTTCTAAGTTTTGATCTTTCTCAAAATCAAGCGCGGGAATCACATTGAATTGCCCCAATCCATGCTTTATTGTTGAACGTAAAATGGCATACAAAGTATGTTCATCATCGAACTTCACCTCTGTCTTAGTGGGATGAATATTAATGTCGATCGAACCCGGGTCGACCTCTAAATACAAGAAATAACCAGGATAAGTATCCGAACGTATAAGACCTTCAAAGGCAGCCACAACAGCATGATGTAAATACGGACTTTTAATAAACCGATTGTTCACAAAGAAAAATTGTTCTCCCCTACTCTTTTTGGCAAACTCCGGTTTGTTGATGAATCCTGAAATTTTCACCACTTGGGTATCCTCAACTACAGGCACAAGTTTTTGATTGGTCTTTGCACCAAAAATATGTACAATCCGTTGTCGGTGATTTGCTTTTGGCAAATTGAACAATTCACTACCGTTATTATAAAAACGAAATGCAATCGATGGGTGTGCTAGTGCTACACGGTGAAACTCATCAGTTATATGGCGTAATTCTACTTGATTGGACTTCAAAAAATTACGTCGGGCAGGTATGTTAAAAAAAAGGTTCTTCACGGCTATAGAAGTCCCTTTTGGCCCAGCAGCAACTTCTTGAAAAATCACCTTACTTCCTTCAATCTTCAAATGGGTCCCTAACTCGTCTTCTGTAGGTTTGGTTTGCATATCAACATGGGCAATCGCCGCTATCGAGGCCAAAGCCTCGCCTCGAAACCCTTTCGTATTCAAATCAAATAGATCTTCGGCCTTTTGTATTTTTGAAGTAGCATGGCGCTCAAAACTGAGACGTGCATCCGTGGTACTCATGCCGATGCCATCATCTACAATTTGAATAAGCGCTTTACCGCCATCCTTTACAATGAGTTTTATTGAACTTGCTTGAGCATCAATGGCATTTTCGAGAAGCTCTTTTACGACAGAAGCTGGCCTTTGCACCACCTCCCCAGCAGCAATCTGATTGGCAACATGATCAGGCAGAAGTTTAATGATATCCGCCATTAGCTACCAAAGAATATAGAGAGATCGAAATCGAAGATCCATAATACAATCAACACCAAAATAGCAATAATGATAATCAGTCTTGTATTTATTTCTCGATTACTGCGGTTTCTACTAGCAGATCTTGCTTCTCCCCATTGACCTCGAAGACCCGAAGCCTGAGCGGACTCCCGATATTTAGAAAACTTGGAATCTACAGTAAAATCGATGTCCTTGTCTTCATCTTTTGAATACCTAGGTACGTAGACGAATGAGTTATTTTTCTTAAGCTTGAAACCTTTTAACCTCAAATTATGGAGTTTTTTGCACTATTCTCAAAGTTACTTAAAATCAAAAAACATGCCGTTGTTCAAATGCCAATTTTTGTTAACAGTATTGAATTGAAATATACGGTTCAAAGTAAGAAATACGAAGTACTAAAGGTAATTGCTAAATACCCAGTGAAGCCATTTTAATGGCGGCAATGGCGGCTTCAGTACCTTTATTACCATGTTTGCCACCACTACGATCTTGAGCTTGCTGTAAAGTATTGTCAGTCAGCACACAAAAAACGACAGGAACTTTAGTTTGAACATTTAAATCCATTATGCCCTGGGCCGTGGCGCTACAAACAAAATCAAAGTGTTTGGTTTCGCCTTGAATTACACTGCCTATAGCAATCACGGCATCAACATTATCGATTGAAATCATTTTTTTACATCCATAAGGCAATTCGAAACTGCCTGGAACATTCCAGCGGATTATATTTTCTTGAGACGCACCACAATCCAACAAGGTTGCCAGTGCTCCTGAATAAAGTCCTTCAGTAATTTCTGAATTCCATTCAGAAACAACAATCCCAAACCGAAGGTCATTCGCATTTGGGATTGTTGTTTTATCGTAGACCGATAAATTTTTATTTGCCGTAGCCATTACTTTCCACTTTTGGCCATACCAATGAAAGCATCAATCGTTCCAGCCTCGTCTGACGAAGAAAAATCATTCTTAATACGTTCGAAATATTGCAACGCCTTGTCGTTTTGATTTAACTCCATAGCCGTGAGACCTGCTTTATATAGAAATTTAGGCGCTGTATATTCATTATCACTGTGCGCCAATGCTTTTTCATAATAACCCAACGCATCCTCAGGTTGGCCTAATTGCATAAAAGCATCACCCAATCCACCTGCACCCAAAGCTCCTAAAACGGCATCTTCAGAAGAAAAACTTTCAAGATGGGTGATGGCCTCCTGATACTTTTGCATATTCAAATAAGCCATGCCAGCAGAGTAGTTTGCTAGATTCGCAGCTTTTGTACCACTGTACTCATCTATTATATCAAGAAATCCGTATTTTCCTTCAGCACCATTAAGGGCAAGGTCAAATAGGGAATCTTTTGCTACTTCATTATTCAAGGCCTCATCAAAATATTGCTGTGGATAATACATTTCGTTCGCTGCACTTGTTTCCTTCGGATTCTGTACAAATTGCATATAGGCCAAATAGGCTAATACTCCAACTGCAATAACACCAATAACACCCAAAATGTAATTTTGGTTTTTAGATACCCACTCCTCACTTTTAGAAGCACTCTCATCCAAAGTACTAAACACCTCAGCAGTTGTGCTTTCCTGCTCACTTAATTGTTGCTCTTCTACCTTGTTTTTGGGTTTGAATCCCCTCTTTTTATATGTAGCCATTACTATTTTTATTGGTCGCGCAAAAATAAAGTTTTTATTGAAATCCTGAGGGGTATTTATTCGTTATTTTTCGATATTTTGCGAGTCTTCCATCGATAAAAATTAAAATCCTATTGATTTCGGAATGCATTTAAAGAATCTGTCACTCATCAACTATAAGAATTTTGAATCGCAAGATTTCGAATTCGACAGTAAAATCAACTGCTTTGTTGGCAATAATGGTATAGGCAAGACCAATGCTTTGGATGCAATTTACCACCTCTCATTGGGCAAAAGTTATTTTAATCCGGTTGCAACACAAAACATCAAGCATGGACAAGACTTCTTTGTAATCGAAGGCACTTTCGAAAAAAAAGAACGCGAAGAGAAAATAGTCTGTAGTTTTAAAAAAGGATCCAAGAAAATTATCAAAAGAAATGGCAAGGCTTACGATCGAATTTCCGAGCATATTGGTTTATTACCATTGGTCATTATTTCACCGGCAGATCGGGATTTAATTATAGAAGGAAGCGAAACACGGCGAAAATTCATGGATGGCGTCATTTCGCAATCGGACAAAAAATATTTGCAACATCTAATCAAATACAACAAGGTACTTTCTCAGCGCAACTCCTTGTTAAAATATTTTGCTGCCAACCAAACCTTTGACCCAACAACATTATCTGTTTACAATGAGCAGCTTACTGAATTCGGTACACCTATTTTTGAAAAACGAGCACAGTTCATGGAAGCTTTCATTCCCATTTTCAAATTGCAATATGCCGCAATCTCAGGAGGTAATGAAGAAGTAGCTTTGACCTATGAAAGCAAACTGTTCGATAACGGATTGCTAGATCTTTTAGAAAAAAATATTGATCGGGATAAGGCTTTGCAATATTCAAGTGTAGGTATTCATAAAGATGATCTTGGTTTTAGTATTTCCGGACATCCGATTAAAAAATTTGGAAGTCAAGGACAACAAAAATCGTTTTTAATAGCATTGAAATTTGCCCAGTTCCATTTTATAAAGGAGATGGCCGGTACTACCCCTGTACTTCTTCTAGATGATATTTTCGACAAACTTGATGAAAGTAGGGTTGCACATATTGTTAGTTTGGTAGATAACAAGGAATTCGGACAGATTTTTATAAGTGATACACATGCCGAGCGTACGGAAAATGTTGTGAAAACCATTCATCAAACCTATAAAATCTTTAAATTGTAGTTCAATGCGTGTGCTCGCGATCATACTGTTATTACTTGCAGGGTGTAGTCCTAAAATTTCTCAAGAAGATTTACAACAACTCAATGGTTATTGGGAAATTGAAAAAGTAACATTCCCAAATGGAAAAACCAAAGATTTCATGTCAAGTACAACCATAGATTACATAGAATTAGACGGCATGAAAGGTTTTAGAAAAAAAGTACAACCAAAATTCGACGGTACTTACGAAACATCAAATGATGCAGAGTTCTTTGTAATTGAAAAGAAAGGAGACACTTTTGAAATTCATTATAATCCGAATATGGCGTTGCACCCTAGTATGCACCCAAGAGAATCTTTGGTTCTTATTTCTAAAGATAATTTTTCAGTTACAAACAAAGATTCGCTTACCTATAGCTATAAGAAATACCAACCCATTAATCTTAACAACTAATGGCGAAACGAAAAAATGATAATTTGAACATGCATGAAGCCTTGAAGGAGTTTATCAAAGCAAATAAACTTGAAAAGGGCATAGACCGGGTAAACGTTAAGGAAGCTTGGGTAAATCTTATGGGAAATGGTGTGAACAATTATACTACAGCAGTAGAATTACGAAATGATACGTTGTTCGTTTCACTATCCTCATCCGTTTTACGGGAAGAACTCAGTCACGGTAAATCAAGAATCATTGTGATGCTCAATGAGGAGCTAGGAAAAGAATTAGTGAAAAAATTAGTCTTGCGCTAGGCAGACGAGTTAGATTCCACAAACAAAAAAACCCAACAAGCGCTGCTCATTGGGTTTCTATCTAAGAAATCTGGATTTAGTAAATCTCTCTACCTGAAAAGTGAAATGCACCTTCAATTGCTGCATTTTCATCACTATCAGAACCATGAACGGCATTCTCGGCAATATTAGTAGCAAACATCTTACGAATGGTACCTTCCGCTGCCTCCGCAGGGTTGGTTGCTCCAATTAAAGCCCTAAAATCCTCAACGGCATTGTCCTTTTCCAATATAGCGGAAACAATAGGGCCTCTCGTCATGAATTGCACCAACTCGCCAAAAAATGGGCGTTCCTTGTGGATAGCGTAAAACTCTTCGGCGTCCCTACGACTTAATTGGGTGTACTTCATTGCTACAATTTTGAACCCTGCAGAGGTGATTTTATCCAAAATTCCTCCGATATGCCCATTCTCTACGGCATCGGGTTTAATCATTGTAAAAGTTCTGTTTGTAATCATCTTTCAAAATTTTGTGCAAAAATAACTTTTATTTGACAACCCACAATTATTAGTACGATTGTTCCAACTTGGCTAAAATCACGCCATCGTTACCAACCATTGAAAAATCTACGCTATTCGATAAAAAGTTAAATTGTAATACTCCGAAACTTTCTGTGCTGATAACCGGCCCCACACGAAACGGATTGGGTTCCCCACTAAACTCTGAGTAAGCGTGGGTAAGCCCACTACTGGTAAAATCTATTATGGGGTAATCCATACCTTCAATTGTGGTTTTTGAAAATTCTGATATATGGCGATCACCGGATAGTAAGATAACGCCTTTGGCCTTCGAGTCAGCAATAAGTCCCTTCAGCTTATCGACTTCGTGGGGAAAGTTACCCCAACATTCAAAACCGTGCTCGTTTGACAAAAATTGAATGCTACTTACAATAACATTGTAATTGGCATTGGAAGTCTTTAATATGTTTTCAAGCCATTTCCATTGCGCATCACCCAAAACCGTACCTTGTCCGTAATCATTCGGTTTCGTTCTCTTATCTGTTTCCGTATCTGGTGTCAATGCTGTTCGAAAATATCTGGTATCCAAGAC
>CAZTLZ010000091.1:0-13947 GCA_964614665.1 uncultured Maribacter sp. | reverse complement strand
TTAAAGTGGAACCCCCAACTTTTGCGGAAATCAAAATGATGAATCCGCAGAGCACTGTTATATCTGCGCTACAATTAAAAGTGCAAAAGAAGAAGTATTTTGAAGAACTTGCACAAAAGCGGATTACCGGGGTAGCTTTCGAATATATCAGAGATGAAGACGGGAAATATCCTGTGGTGAGGTCTCTAAGCGAAATTGCGGGGATCTCTTCAGTTTTAATAGCCTCTGAAATATTGGCTGCCACCAATGATGGTAACGGGCTCATGTTCGGAAATATCAGCGGGGTGCCTCCTGTGGAAGTGGTAATCATTGGAGCAGGAACCGTTGGGGAATTCGCGGCCCGGTCCGCCATTGGATTAGGTGCGAATATCAAACTTTTTGACAACTCCATCACTAAACTTCGCCATATACAAACTAGCTTAAACCAAACGGTTTATACATCAACGGTTCAACCTAAAAATTTAATGAAAGCTTTAAGAAGGTGTGATGTCGCCATCGGAGCAACTCGTGGTAAAGATCGATCCCCGGTTGTTGTTACCAATACTATGGTAGAGAATATGAAAAAAGGAGCCGTAATAATCGATGTGAGTATTGATATGGGTGGCTGCTTTGAAACCAGTGAAATTACGACCCATGAAAAACCTACTTTTGAAAAGTATGGAGTTATTCACTACGCCGTACCTAATATTCCCTCAAGATACCCAAAGACGGCATCTATATCTATCAGTAATATATTCACGCCGTACCTTTTGAAGTTAGGAGAAGAAGGTGGATTGGAAAATTCATTGCGTTTTGATAAAGGTCTACGAAATGGCCTTTACATGTACCATGGCATATTGACTAGCAAGTCCGTTGGTGAATGGTTCGATTTACAATACAGCGATATCAATTTCCTTATTTTTTAAGAAAGAGTCTAAACCCTTACCATGTCACTATTCGATGCCAGTTTTTTTAAACGCCTTGGTTTTTATTTATTCGGTCTTTCCATAGGCATTGTATTTCTCGCCTTCTTTTTTAAGAAAAAAACCGAAGAGACCGGGGTATCGTTTTGCTACCTACCAAATTGTAGAACTTTGAAAGACATGCGTTCAAAACCCATAGAATATTCAGATCGCATTACCAAAATGCTTAGAAACCGCGAATTGGACTCGCTAGATTTAAATGCTTTTTTTACAGATGGGGAGGTGAACTTTTCAAGTAGTGATACGAAAGCAAAACCATGTAAAAAATACCTGATTGAGAATGAAATGGGTGGTGTCTTGGTTACCATGTACGTTGATAACTGCGAAAACAAAGTAGTGATAACGGACCTCCACTAGCTTAACATTTCAATCTATATTTTTCTTCGTTTTCTTTCCTTTTTCAGCAATGTAAGTTCACGTGTGGTTTGCCCTGCAACTGAAGTATTCTCTTCCGCCCTTCGTATTAAATAAGGCATTACATCTTTAACCGGGCCAAACGGCAAGTACTTGGCAACATTATAACCAGCCGCAGAAAGGTTGAATGAAATGTGGTCACTCATGCCGAACAGTTGCCCAAAACCAATACGTTCATCACTTTTTGAAATAGCCAGCTCATTCATCAACTGCATCATTTTATAACAACTATCTTCATTGTGGGTACCAGCAAAGATTGAAATCGAATCTAAATTGCGAACCATATAATCAACTGCCGCGTCAAAGTTCTTATCCGTCTCCTTTTTGTTGTTGCAAATTGGGTTCTGATAGCCCTTTCGTTCCGCCCGTTCCCTTTCCTTTTCCATATAGGCACCTCGAACGACCTTGATACCGATTTTGAAGTTACCGTCAAGCGCTCTTTGATGCAAGGCCTTCAGATAGTCCATCCGATCCCATCGATATAATTGTAACGTATTGTAAACAATGGTCTTTTTGGCATTGTACCTTTGCATCATCTTTTCTACCAGTTGGTCGGCCGCATCTTGCATCCAGCTTTCCTCTGCATCGATCAAAAGCGAAACATTGAGGTCATAGGCCTTCTTGCAGGTGATGTCAAAACGCTTTACGACCCTACCCCATTCAGCTTCCTCATCCTGGGTTAATGCTACTTTTTGCCCAACCTTTTTGAAAATAGAAAAACGGCCATAACCTGTTGGTTTGAAGACGGCAAAAGGTATGGCTTCTTTTTCCTTGACAAAATCTAATGTTTTGAGTGTCATGGCCAGAGCATTATCCAATGGATCTTCACTCTCTTTACCTTCCACAGAGTAATCCAAGACCGAGTACACTCCTTTCTCCCACATCTTATCTACCATTGGTAAACAATCTTCTTCACTCACACCACCACAAAAATGGTCAAAAACCGTAGCGCGAATAAGACCTTCAACAGGAAGATTTGCTTTAATCGCGAAATTGGTCATAGCCGTACCTATCCTAACCAATGGCTCATTGGCTATCATTTTAAAAAGAAAATAAGCACGTTCTAATTCGGAGTCTGTTTTTAAGGCAAACGCCGTTGCCGTATCGTCAAAAATTCGTTCCATAAATTGTGAAAATTTTCGATGTCAAAGATAAAGACCAAAATTCTATTCTTTTGATAAAAAATAACCTTTATTTTGCAGGCTTAATACGTTTGTACTCTTATTTCTAAGGGAATCAAAAAGCACACATTCATGGAGTCAATAATCACACCTTCTTATTCGGTACATTTTAATCAAAATGCGTACGATGCTTTGAACGACTATCTAGCATCAAAGTCATACTCATCTCTTTTTATTATTGTCGACGAGAATACCTATGAATTTTGTCTGCCACAATTTATGGCAGCCATCGATGGAGACTATCATTTTGAGGTTTTGGAAATTGAGTCTGGTGAGATCAATAAGAACATAAACACTTGCAATAACCTATGGGAGGCACTTTCGGAACTCGATGCTGATCGAAAAAGCCTAATCATCAATTTAGGCGGTGGTGTGGTTACCGATTTAGGCGGATTCGTAGCTTCTACTTTTAAACGTGGAGTGGACTTTATAAATGTACCCACTACCCTACTCGCTATGGTGGATGCTTCAGTCGGAGGAAAAACCGGGGTAGATTTAGGTTCTCTAAAAAATCAAATTGGTGTTATCAATCAGCCGGAAATGGTTTTGATAATAACGACCTTTCTAAAAACTCTTGATGAACGGCAACTGCAAAGTGGTTATGCGGAAATGTTGAAGCACGGACTTATTCAAAGCAACCCTTATTGGGAAACCCTGAAATCATTATCAACTTTTGATGGATTAGATAGTGTGATCCACACTTCGGTAGACATCAAAAACAAGGTGGTACTTGAAGACCCAAGGGAACAAGGATTACGAAAAATATTGAATTTCGGCCATACCTTAGGTCATGCCATTGAATCTTACTTTTTGGAAAGTGATACCCATAAAACCTTACTTCACGGTGAGGCAATAGCTATTGGGATGATTTTAGAGGCCTTTCTTTCCCACAAATTATCTGGACTCACCGAAAATGAAGTCCAGGATATCAAATCAACATTTTTAAGTAGATATCAGAAAATAGAGTTTACAACTCAAGACATCCACAATATCCTTTCTTTATTAAAATTCGACAAGAAAAATTCGCATGGCAAAATCAATTTCGTACTCCTCGAACAAATTGGGAGACCCGTCATCGATGTACAAATTCCTTTTGGTCTATATCAAGATGCGTTCGCATACTACAAAGAACAATAACTTCATATACTAATTCTGGTAGTTTACAACTCTTTGAAAGATTCAAAGAAAAAAAAACATAGTTTAGGTATCTAGAAAAACCAAATCAAACCTACTACTATGTTACGTAAACTTGTTGACTACAAAAAGTTAGACCATGAACTGGCAGCTTTGCTAATCGAAACCTATCCTGATGGATACGGCGACGACGACATCCTCACTTTCAGAAATGCTCATGGTGAAACTGTTGAAGCCGTAGAAATCCAGACCAATGACACTATTTATCTTGTAAAAATTAGCAAAAGCCTTGCTAATTTCATTTCCAATTTTGAAGATAGCATCGAAAAGGAATTGGAAGATAAAGAAGAGCCCGTTCTTGAAGAAGTTGATTCTCCAGACTATGAAGCCGATCTAAATTCTGATCAAGAAACAGAAGAAGATTCAGATTTTGAATAGTTATTGCAAGTACCGTTCTCTAATAATATTTCTGTGGTGTCTTTGATGTCCGCAGATTACAAAACCTAGGCCAGCAACGCTCCAGGGAAGATTACTTGCCGTACCCGTATACTTTAAAGTGTCTTGATCAAGCGTTTTGAAAACGTCGATAGTTGCTGCACGAACCGTTTTATACGCTTCTATAATACTTTCCTTTTGTCTGCCTCTCGGGTCGTTCTTTAACACATAATCATCTTGATCAAAACCAACTAAAGGTGTTTTATCCCCTCGTGAAAAACGAAATGCTCGGTAACTAAATATGCGTTCTGAATCTATTATATGCAGTAAAGCCTGTGCTACAGTCCACTTTCCATCTGCGTAAGCGTAATTCAATTTATCATCTGGAATGCTATTGATGAACTTGGGAAAGTTTCCATATTGTTTGAGCAATTGTTCCATCAAAATGACATCATCATCCAACGTTTCCAAATACACGTTATAAAACTGCTCAAACTCTTCAGCTTTTAGATCCCTTTTTTCCATAGAAACTTATGTAAAAAAATCCCAATCAAAATTTGAATGGGATTCTTATTCACTTTTTTATTTGATTATAGTTCGTTAAAAATCTTGTGCATCAGTCGCTTTTTATCATTGATACTTTCTTCTAACGAAATCATGGTCTCCGTTCTACTTATACCATCTATATCATCTATCTTGAAAATTATGTTCTTAGCATGATTGGTATCTTGGGCTCTTATTTTACAAAAAATATTGAATTTTCCAGTGGTGATATGGGCTACAGTCACATAGGGTATTTGCTCCAAACGCTCTAATACAAATTTAGTCTGATGTGTTTTCTCGAGAAAAACACCGACGTAAGCAATAAAGGCATACCCCAACTTCACGTAATCAAGGGTCAACGAAGAACCTTTGATTATTCCCGCCTCTTCCATCTTTTTTACACGAACATGCACGGTACCGGCAGAAATCAATAATTTTTTTGCAATATCGGTGAACGGCGTTCTCGTATTGTCAATTAGCATATCGAGAATCTGGTGGTCTATTTCGTCTAATTTTACTTTTGTCATTTCAATTAAGATTTCCGCAAAAATAATACATTAAGAAATAAAACGCATTAAATCTTCTGTTTTTATAACAAAAATGTAATGTTTTTTTGATTTTGTAAGAAAATATTCAAAAAAATCAAATACCAAGGAACTCGGAAAAATCCGTGCCTTTGAGGTAGAGGGAGTCTTCCGCATTTAGAACATCATAGGTCTCATGGCCAAAAAAACCATCGAGATCACCTTCTTTTTCAATATGTCGTACAAACGAAATTTTTCCTTCATGTAACACTTCCTTAAATAAAATGCCTATATCCCGCCTTTTAGATGAATTTGGCACAGGTACATTTCTTACCAAAACGTCAAAAAAGCTTTTGCAGTTTTCCGGAATATCAAAATAGCTAGTATGATCATAGTTTTTACCGTCATTATTTGCTATGGCATCAATTGCCTTAACCATAGAGTAAAAGATAAATTCCCGCGTTTTTTCGCGCTCATAATCCTTATGAAAATGTCCGGCTTCAAAAAGTATTGTTGGCGTGTTCAACATCTGAAATGTGTCTCCAATACAATTGGCGTTAAAGGCATCATCATATCGGCCTATTTGCCCTGGAATCACTTCTTGAAGTTCCTCATTCATGGCTACAATGAGTTGCATACTGATTGCCCTTGTTTTCGAGATACTTCTTTTCTCATCAAAGGCCGGGGCTAAAAAAGATACAGTTGCCGGTTTTGCGGAGGTACCAACATTGTATATCGTGCGCTGATCATGTAAATTGAAGCAATAATCAGGTTCGAAGTCATCATAAACAGTACGAAGTACTTTGCTCTCCGGTTGCGTACGGTTTTGTGCGTCACGATTCAAATCAACTTGATTGGCATTAGGACGAGAATAGGCATGAGCCCCATCAGGGTTCAAAATAGGTACTATTTTAATCGAACAAGCTTCAAGTATCCTGTTCGCAAAATCATTCTTTGAACCTAAGAGTCTTAATAAATCCAATACCGCTTTTGTGGTAGTCGCTTCATTGCCATGCATTTGAGACCACATCAAAACTCTTTTTTCGCCATGACCAATAGTAACACTTTTAATGGGTCTATTTTGAACTGAATGACCAACGATCTCCACATTTAAATCAGAAATGACACTATCAATATGCTCATTGGTTACATAGCGGCCTTGCACTTCCTTCACTTTGAAATTCAAATACTCACTTCTAGAAAAAATCATAACTGGTTCTGTAATTTTTTCAAAAATAGTTTAATCAATGGTAGTACGTACAAGACCAACAAAAAACTTAAAATCGTTAAAAAGAAGGTAGAAAACTATGAACACTCTTTTCGATTTCATTATTTTGTGCTTATGTTCAAGAAAATCGTATTTGCCTTTGTAGCCGTTATTTTGGCCAGTAGTTGTTATCAACCGGAGCGCAATTGCTCTGATTTCAAGAATGGAGAATTCAGTTTTACTACAATCGTTGATGGTACTGAATTGAAAACTACTTTTGTCCGTAATGATAGTTTGGAAATCGATTATTTTGAGGGGAAGGTAGATTCTTCTTCTGTGCGTTGGATAAACGAATGCGAATATGTTGTCATAAATCTCAATCCTGAAAACAAGGCGGAGGAAAAACCTATCCACATGAAAATATTGTCCACTACGGATAAATCTTATACATTTGAGTATAGCATTGTTGGCGAGGCCAAAAAACAAAAAGGAACCGTCATTAAAACCAACTAAACACTAAAACCATGTTCGAAATATTTGCAAGTCCTGATGCTTGGATAGCCCTTTTGACTTTAACTTTTTTGGAAATAGTTCTCGGTATCGATAACATCATCTTTATTTCGATAGCAGCGGGCAAACTTGAGCCTACCCAACGTAAGAAGGCCACCAATATTGGTTTGGTCCTTGCAATGGTGATGCGTATCATACTTCTATTTGGTATTACTTGGTTAACCGCGGCTAAAAAGCCGTTCTGGGTATTTGACAATGATTGGATTTCAGGAGGTATAAGTGGTCAGGCGTTGATTTTATTTGCGGGTGGCCTTTTTCTCCTCTACAAGAGCACACGTGAAATACATGAAAAAGTTGAACACAAAGGGCATGATGAAGTCGAGGTAAAAAAAGGACGATCTTCTTCTCTGTCGCGAGCCATAGTTCAGATAACACTCATCAACATTGTTTTCTCTTTCGATTCGATTTTGACGGCCATTGGTATGACAAATGGAATCTCCCCCAACCCAAATGATGCACTGGTACTAATGATTATAGCAGTAGTCATCTCCGTTGTGATTATGATGTTGTTTGCCAATCCAGTAGGCGAGTTTGTTACTAGACACCCATCGATTCAAATACTGGGACTTTCTTTTCTTATCCTAATAGGATTTATGTTGATCGCTGAAGCTGCTCACATTGGGCACCTTGTTGTATTCGATCAGGAAGTAGGTGTAATACCAAAAGGTTATCTCTACTTTGCGATTGCCTTTTCATTGTTAGTGGAATTCTTGGATCTTCGAATGAAGAAGAATACAAAATCGGAAATCAAAGAAATTTCTTCTAACGAGTAATCTAATACCGTTGATTCATAGCACCCAAGTTTCTACATGGGCGTTAATTGGGCCTTTTAAATGTAATTTGAGGGTTTTGGGCCTGTTGCTCTTCAAATAAACGTTGTTGTTGCTTTACGGTCATTGTACTACCATCATGGCTCCAACCAGGTGGGCCAAAAATATACATCAACTTATGGGATAGTTTTGGTGATTTTTTCATGTCGTTCCAAATATCCTTGAACTCATGTGTTAATATGACCATAGGGTTATAAGACTCTGGTGCATGAATAACACCAAACTTCACATCTACATCGTCATCCAATTCCTTCCATGTTCCAAATATCTTATCGAAAAAGTTTAAGAACCCTCCATGGTTTTTATCAAGGTATTCAACATTTTGTGAATGATGTACTTGGTGCATGGTATGGGTATTGAAGATTTTTTCAATCCATCCCATTTTTGGTACATACTTCGAGTGTAATTGAAATTGCCAGAACGATTCAATTGCCAAGGCAAATATGACCACTTCTACCGGGAAACCGACGGCTGGCATCCACATATAGAAAAAAGGTTTATATAACAAAGTGAACCAACCATTACGAATGGCCGTTCCTAAATTATAATGATCTGAAGAGTGATGAACGATATGGGCCGCCCAAAGTAATCTGATTTCATGATTCGCACGATGAAACCAATAGTAGGTAAAATCATCTGCCAATTGACATAAAAGAAAAATGTACCACTCGTAGCCAAAAGACTTGTATCCCATAATGTTCATGCGATCACCAGTAACCTCATCAACCACGGGGTTGAAAAGCTCGTAAGCGAAATTAAATACAACGATAAGTACAGTAATTTTAATCAACGGACCTAAAATCGCAGAACCAATACCCATCGCGCCACTGGCCATTAAATCTTTCCAGACATAAAGATCTTCATCTCCATGAGTGCGACTATATGTGATTTCCAATAAAATAAAGGCTATAAATGCGGGTACTCCGTAAATGAGGGGGTTTGTTAAATCCATTCGGTATTTTAAATTTCGCCAAAGATAGGTAATATCAATTCTAATGTATATGTTCTATGATGTTTTACAATATCATAGTATAAGCAATAGCTATCTATAGATTGAATTAATCAGTTTTTTCTTTCTCCAAAAGTCTGTTCTGCTCTTCAAGGAGTTTTTCAATTCTAGATAGCAGTTCTATATTTTTTGGGGTTTCCACTTCTTCATTCGTAACATCCTCCGCTTGGTCTCGGAATCGATTCATTCCTTTTACGATAATAAAAATGGTAAGGGCAACAATCAAGAAATCTATCAAAACATTCAAAAGATCACCATATCCAATTGCAACTTCTTCAACACCCTCAGTTGCTGGTCGTAAAACATATTTATGACTATCAAGATTAATCCCTCCGCTCAATAAAGACAAAATAGGCATGATTATTTTCTTGACTAAAGTGTTCACTACGGCATTGAATGAAGCACCTATGATAATACCAATGGCCATATCGACCATATTACCCTTAATCGCAAAATTTTTGAATTCAGTGAAAAAATTTTTCATGCAATACGGTTAGAATAATTTTGTTTGTCCTTCGTCATCTTCGTCAGCCTCTTTATCCTTAATGCTATTTTTTGGCTTTGTTGTACGAAGCTTTTCTTTTTCTTTGGGTTCTACGGAGAGTTCTTGAGTAACAACATTTTCTTCGTCTACTACCTCTATTTCATTGGTTGTAATCGGTTCTGGTTTTTCATACGGCAACGGGTCCAATGCATTTATCTCATTCACCTTCTCTTTGGTTAGCTGATTGCCCATTGCGGATATTCCTTTAATAGAAATAAACTGCTCTAAGTCCAACTCCAAATTATCTTGTCTGTCTTTTCCTCGCTTCTTGGCAAAAACGACTTCAGCTCTTGGCCGATAATCTGTGAAAACCTTTTCCAAATACGACTTGGGGTGGTCACTAATAATAGATTCCACTTTATCCGGGTTTTCTATCAAGAAACGTTTCACATAGAACAATTCTTTGTCACCCTCCCAGTATATAGACGATATTGGTTTTTCAGGTTCCCATTTTTCTAAAACAATCATATCATCTTCAAAACGAAGGGTCAACTCAGGAATAACCGCTTTGATAACCCCTTTCTGATTGATGATTAGCAAACGGTCTTCACTTGTAAAATCTCCTAGAAAATCTCCACGCTCATCTATATTCAAGCGTTGCACGGTATCATCAAACCAAAGTTTACGGGGTTTTAAGGTCGAAAGGCCCTTTTCTTTTAATTCGATACGTTTAACGGAATATTTGGTCACCAAATTCCCCTTAGACCCTCTGCCCTTAATAAGTACATCGGAAAAATCAAGGTCCCACTTCAGTTTTTTGATACTACCTACTTGACGCAATAGTACTGTAATAACTTCAGCCTCACCATTTGGGTTCGCCGAAAAATACAGCACATCCGTACTCGCTTTTCCGGTACCTAGCGGATACAATTTATCTCTAGTAATACTCGTAACATTGAAACGTTTGATATAGCTCGGGCCTCCCCTCCCATCCTTATAAACCATATTATACGTGGTACGTTTATCTTTTTTCTTAAAGACCGCTACGTGAATGATATTCTTGGCAACGAATGTTTTGGAGTCAACCTTGGTCACCATCATATTACCATCCTTGGTAAAAACAATTACATCATCGATATCCGCGCAATCCGTTACATACTCGTCCTTGCGGAGTGAAGTACCTACGAAACCTTCCTCACGGTTCACATAGAGCTTGGTATTTCGGATAACAACCTTGGTCGCCTCAATATCATCAAAAACACGTATCTCCGATTTACGTTCCTTACCCTTGCCGTATGTAGATTTCAATCTCTTGAAATAATCAATTGTGAAATCAATGATATTGGCCAAGTTCTCTTTTACTTCTGCAATCTTTTCTTCAAGATTATCAAGATGCTGTTGCGCCTTGTCTAAATCAAACTTGGATATTTTCTTGATTTTAATTTCGGTCAAACGCAAGATATCTTCTTCCGTTACTGGTCTTTTTAGATGTTTGACATGTGGCTTTAATCCTTTGTCAATGGCCTTAATAACGCCTTCCCAAGTTTCTTCTTCCTCAATATCACGATAGATACGGTTTTCAATAAAGATTCTTTCTAAGGACGCAGCATGCCATTGTGCTTCTAGCTCTCCTAGTTGAATTTCTAGCTCTTGACGCAACAATTCAACGGTGGCATCCGTGGAACGTTTCAGCATTTCTGTTACACCTATAAATAAGGGCTTGTTATCTTCAATAATACACCCTAAGGGAGAAATCGAAGACTCACAGTTGGTAAATGCATATAATGCGTCAATGGTTTTATCTGGGGAAATTCCTGAAGGGAGATGAATCAAAATTTCAACTTCCGCAGCCGTATTATCCTCTATCTTTTTGACTTTTATCTTTCCTTTGTCATTGGCTTTAAGGATAGATTCCTTCAAAGAAGTAGTATTCGTTCCATATGGTATTTCACTGATTACCAATGTATTCTTGTTCAAAGGAGCGATTTTAGCACGGACACGTATTTTTCCACCACGTAACCCGTCATTATAATTCGTAACATCAATAATACCGGAGGTAGGAAAGTCAGGAAAAAGCTTAAATCGTTTCCCTTGCAAATGCTTTATGGAAGCGTCTATCAGTTCGTTAAAGTTATGTGGAAGTATTTTAGTCGAAAGTCCAACGGCTATACCCTCTGCTCCCTGTGCCAATAACAATGGGAACATCACGGGAAGATTTACCGGTTCTTTCTTTCTACCGTCATAAGACTGTTGCCATTCGGTTATTTTCGGACTGAAAACAACATCTAAGGCAAACTTGGAAAGTCTTGCTTCTATATATCTGGAGGCTGCCGCCCTATCCCCCGTTAGAATATTACCCCAGTTTCCCTGCGTATCAATCAGCAAGTCTTTCTGCCCAATCTGTACCATGGCATCGGCAATACTCGCGTCACCATGCGGGTGGTACTGCATCGTATGCCCAACAACATTAGCCACTTTATTGTAACGCCCATCATCAAGTTCTTTGAGTGCATGCATGATACGCCGCTGTACAGGTTTGAATCCGTCTTCAATGGCGGGTACTGCTCGTTCTAAGATTACATAAGAGGCATAATCTAAAAACCAATCTTTGTACATGCCCGTAACCTTAGTTAGCGCATCATCTTCTTGGTCTTCATTTTCAATTGTATCTTCTTCAGGAAGTTCAGTTAGCTCTTCTGAAGTCGGACTTTGGTCCTCATTAGACGCATCTCCTTCATCAGCAGGCAGGTTCAAATCTTCTTCTTCATTCTCGGCCATACAGAATAACTACTTTTTTGGTCTTTCTTTAGTCCGCGAACCGGCGGATTGGTTATTTATTGGTTTTCTTCAACTAAATCAATCTCAACCTTGAGGTTTTCTATGATAAACTTTTGACGATCCGGTGTATTCTTGCCCATATAGAAACTAAGCAGTTCTTCAACGGACATTGCCTTGTCAAGCATTACGGGTTCCAGGCGGATGTCATCACCTATAAAATGTACAAATTCATCTGGTGAAATTTCGCCCAGACCTTTGAATCGAGTGATTTCAGGTTTTCCCGTTAGTTTTTCGATTGCATTTCTTCGTTCCTCATCACTATAACAATATATCGTTTCTTTCTTGTTACGCACTCTGAATAATGGAGTTTGAAGAATATACAAATGATTCTCTTTTATCAATTCAGGAAAGAACTGTAAAAAGAAAGTTATCAATAACAAACGAATATGCATACCATCAACATCGGCATCTGTAGCTATGACGATATTATTGTAACGCAGGTCTTCCATCGAATCTTCAATGTTCAAAGCGGCTTGCAAAAGATTAAATTCCTCATTCTCATACACGATCTTTTTTGTCATGCCATAGGAGTTCAAAGGCTTTCCTTTCAAACTAAATACAGCCTGCGTGTTTACGTCACGTGATTTGGTTATGGAACCAGATGCTGAATCACCTTCGGTGATAAACAATGTGCTTTCGAGATTTCGGTCTTTTTTGGTGTCTCCTAAGTGAATTCGACAATCCCGAAGTTTCTTGTTGTGCAAACTTGCCTTCTTGGCGCGGTCTTTAGCCAGTTTTCGAATACCCGATAGTTCTTTTCGTTCTCGCTCGGCCTGAATGATTTTCTTTTGCAAGGCATCTGCAACATCCGGATTCTTATGTAAAAAGTTATCAAGGCGCCTACCAACAAAGTCATTGATATAGGTACGTACGGTTGGTAGTTCACCACCCATATCGGTAGAACCTAACTTGGTTTTGGTCTGGCTCTCAAAAACAGGCTCCATCACTTTTATAGAAATCGCCGAGATTATCGATTTGCGAATATCCGAAGGGTCATAGTTCTTTTTATAGAACTCCCGAATGGTTTTTACCAAAGCTTCTCGAAAGGCCGTTTGATGTGTTCCGCCCTGTGTTGTGTTTTGGCCATTTACAAAGGAATGATATTCTTCACTATACTGGGTTTTGCTATGTGTAATAGCAATTTCAATATCATCTCCTTTTAAATGAATAACGGGATAAAGAAAATCTTCAATATTATTATTGTCCTCCAACAAATCTTTTAATCCATTTTCGGAATGGAATTTCTCACCGTTGAAATCAATAGTCAGTCCCGGATTGAGATACACATAATTCTTGAGCATTCGCTCGATGTACTCATTACGGAACTTATATTTTTTAAAGATGGTATCGTCTGGAATGAAACTAACCTTGGTTCCCTTACGCTGCGAAGTTTCTACTGGCCCCTCTTCTTTAACCAGATTCCCCTGGTTAAACTCTGCCGTTTTTATTTTGTTGTCGCGAGAGGACTGTACCTCGAAAAAACTTGAAAGTGCATTTACAGCCTTTGTACCAACCCCGTTCAAACCTACAGACTTCTTAAAAGCACGGGAATCATATTTTCCCCCGGTGTTCATTTTAGAGACCACGTCCACCACTTTTCCCAAGGGAATTCCACGTCCGTAATCACGAACTTTTACCAGTCTATCTTTAATTCGAATTTCAATCGTCTTGCCGGCCCCCATGACAAACTCATCAATACAGTTGTCGATAGTTTCTTTTAACAGAATGTATATTCCATCATCAGCAGATGACCCATCGCCAAGCTTACCAATATACATACCGGGGCGCATTCGAATATGCTCCTTCCAGTCGAGCG
>CAZTLZ010000090.1:0-14011 GCA_964614665.1 uncultured Maribacter sp. | reverse complement strand
TTGGCACTCCTGTTTTCAGTTGCTGAGTTGAAAAGGTCGCGGTAGTCGTACAGGGTCTTGTTGAGGTTGATTCCGAATTGTGCGGAAAATTTTTTCGAAAAAGGTAGTAGAAGAGTTCCAAAGGCATTCCATTGACTTCTGAATTCTTTGTTACGAGCGAATTGATTACCTTTCAAGCTACCATTACCATCATTATCTTCATATAGATTTCGAAACTCATCCCAGTCGTACTCATCTTTGGAAAGCTCCCCTCCAAAAGAGTAAGTTGCAACTTGTTGCAAGTAATTGAACTTCCCAGAAAATCGAGTTCTCAAACCGAAACCTTTGGTAATCTCATCCAATATTCCAAAAGGTCTTGCCTCATCCTTATCTAAATAATTATAAAAAATACTTGTGGAATTTTCAAGCCTATCACTAAACTGATGGGAGTAATTTAATCCAACTAGGGTATAATTATTAGTTTCAAAACCTTGGGAAGCCCGCCAGGTAAAAGTTGCTTGTTGTGGGTCTTCTGCAAAAGCGGTTGCCCCAAGTGAACTTGGTATCTGGGCAGTGAAATCGATATGGTTTATCAAGAGGGAAACTTTATTTTTTGCATTGAGTCGATAAGAGGTATTCAATAAAAAACCATCGCGTTCGAAATTACTGTTCTGCCGATACCCATCAGTTTCCAGATGACCATATTGAAGTCCGATTCGGAGTTTGCCATCAAAATGATTGAAGGAAAGATTGTTTTTTAAAAGCCCAAAAGAACCGACCGTAAAATTGTTCGAAAAGTTGGTGGATCTTCCCAGGGCTTCCTTCGGAGTTAGAATAATTGCTCCTCCTAAATTGGATCCATAAGAAGTTCCCTTAGGGCCTTTTATAACTTCTATTTGGCTCAAATTCTCTAGGTCGTAGGCCTCTATGGTCGAGAATCCTGATCCATCAGTCACAGGAATATCCTCATAGTACATGCGTAATTTATCAGTGCCGAAAAGTGTTCTAGCACCAATGCCGCGAATGGTAATTCGGTTAGTATTGAGAGCTCCTGAAAAAACATATACCCCAGGAATTTGGTTCATAGCATTCACCATTGAAACAGGGCTGTAATTTTGAAAGACTTTTGCAGAAATAACCTCAGAAGATACAATGCCCGTAGCATTTTTCTTTTTTAGGGCATCTAATAAAATCACCTCGTCTAGTTGGGTGATACTATCAGTTGAGATTAGGTCTTGCGCGACTACAGAAAAAACCCTTGTTAGAAGAAAAAGTAAAAAGAGGTGTTTTGCCATGCCCTTGAATAAGGCATCTAAAATACCAATTAAAAACGAAATCCGAGAGACAGGCCAGCGCGATACATAAACGCATCTTGAAACTCTTGTTGATTGATATTTCGCCCCAATCCGGCATATATTTCCATGGTCAATTTCTGTCCAAATGTGGACCATTTTCTACCTAACCCCAGTCCAATAGCCGTGGTGCTGTAATCATTATTTCGAGTCCCTAGATTGTTGGTGATATCGGTTTCCCCTGTGTAGTATAGTCCAAAGGCCTCAGCGAAAATTCCACTTTTAGGATTGTAACCGAAATAGGCACGAAGGTTTGGTCCGATTCCGAAATTTCCTGTTCGACCTAATCCATCCCCATTAAAGAAAATGGTTCCGCCAATACTTGTATCGGGGGTAAAATAATATTCATAGGATCCTTCAATAGCCGTCGTGGCCAAAAAACGGCCCATATTGAATCGAAGTTCATGGTCGTTATAGCCATCGCGGTAAGCTTGTGCGGTCATCAAGAGACTTGAAAAAAGGGTTATTAAAACAAGAGTTTTTTTCATAACATAAAATAGCGTGTCAGTATTAAATCAATTTGCGTTCCAAACTTTTCTAATACCTAAAAACATTCCCTATTTTCGAGTAAAATTCGAAATATGAAAATTGTCTCGTACAATGTAAATGGCATCCGCGCCGCTCTGAACAAAGGTTTTATTGAATGGTTGCAATCTGTTAACCCCGATGTGGTTTGTTTGCAAGAAATCAAGGCTATGCAAGAGCAATTAGACCTTTCAGTTTTCGAAAAGGCAGGCTATGCCAATAATTATTGGTACAGTGCACAGAAGAAGGGGTATAGCGGTGTTGCAATTCTATCAAAAACCAAACCTGATCATATCGAATACGGCACTGGTATTGAAACTATGGATTTTGAGGGAAGAAATCTCAGGGCGGATTTTGGCGACCTTTCAATAATGAGTATGTATTTACCATCAGGAACTAACCTAGCTCGTTTGGATTTCAAGTTGAATTACATGGTTGAAATTCAAGATTATTTTAATGATTTAAGAAAAGAAAAACCGAACCTCATAGTATTAGGAGATTACAATATTTGTCATGAAGCCATTGATATTCATGACCCAGTTCGAAATAAAAATGTATCTGGATTTTTACCAGTCGAGCGTGAGTGGATCGGTAATTTACAGAAAAGTGGTTTCATCGATAGCTTTCGGCATTTCAATAAAGAACCTGATAATTATACTTGGTGGAGTTACCGAGCAAATGCTCGTAACAATAATAAAGGTTGGCGCCTTGACTATGGAATGGTGAGTGAGCCACTTCGAGATCGACTTAAAAGATCCGTTATTCTTTCAGAAGCAAAGCATAGTGATCATTGTCCTATTTTGGTGGAGATAGAGTCTTAGCACAATAATTTCAATCATTCAGGGCCAAAAAAAATGCCATAAACGATACCGTTATGGCATTTGGATTCTAGGTTATCTCTTGTTAATCAAAATTCAGTCTTCCATAGCCTGTATTGCCGCTATAATAGTAATCCCAGCCACTTGATGTGGTATTATCCAACCATTGTTCAGGGTCTGAAAGAATCCTGGTGCTTCCAGTTGCACTAGAATATTGATGCCAAGAATATACACGAACATCAAACCATTTTACATACCAGCCGTCGGTACCCTGTAAGGCTAAAGTGGCACTTCCTGCTTCTACCCAGTTCATTGAGGAAATATGAGTGCCGAAGTAGTAAAAATCCCAACTATCATTTTGACGGTCAACACCATCATTATCCATTCGAACCCAAGGTAGTACCTTATACCCTTGGTCAGTTAAAAAATTAAACCTTCCCCAAACATTACCATCAGTTTGACTATAGGCATAGTTACCAGTTTTAGTTGATACTTGAAACCTTAAGTAAGAACTCGTTCTGCTAGAATTTGAATTCTCTTTTTCGTATCTAGAAATTTCTAGCGCAAATGCAGTTTCCGCTTCTTTTCTACTTAGAGAGGCATCGTACCTGACATGAAGTAAGGGAGACAATGTTCCTGTGGTTGATTCGATTTCTGAATCGCTATTTTTGGTTGCGCTTTTAAAACCCTCCTCTAGGCCTTCTTCAAATTGAGATTCGATTTCAGTTTCATTTTTTTCACAAGAAGACATGATAAGTGCAAATAGAATTAGCCCGCTCGTCAAAACTTTCATTGTTGCTTTCATAATAGACGTTTTTTTGATTTATATATTCTTTTTATGGTGGTTTGAGTAAAAGGTTAACATCCGACAAAAAGAAAAATAGTGGGCCGATATTTATCGACTTCTTTGTAAATGATATTTGAACATCTTAACTTAATTGTAGTACTTGACCGTTGTAAATTTTGTCCTTCTTATGACAGTAAAGATTTAGTGGTGTAATTGTTGAACGTTAAACCATAGATTTAACCAAATTTGAAGCCTTCAAAATAATAGCCAAAAAATCCATGAAGTATACCAACCTACCCCAGCGATAATTTCGATTACCACGTAATTCCGTTTACTGATGGGGTGTTGAAGGTAAAACACAGTGACCATTGCCCTATTTTGGGGGAAGTAAATTAAAAATATAGGACAATAAAAAAGCACCGAAGTCTCGGTGCTTTTTTATGCTTTACGAAATAATTGCTTTATCTATAA
This sequence comes from uncultured Maribacter sp., assembly GCA_964614665.1. Taxonomy (GTDB): domain Bacteria; phylum Bacteroidota; class Bacteroidia; order Flavobacteriales; family Flavobacteriaceae; genus Maribacter_C. Next base: position 10,079 of record CAZTLZ010000090.1, on the reverse strand, counting down.
ACGGTTACATTTCCAACAAATTCACGTAGGTCGTTAACACCATTTAGTTTGATAACATACCAATAATCGCCTGTAGGCAAATCAATCTTGTTATAAGAACCATCCCATTCGCCTTGCCCTATAAATTCTTTAATGGTGCGGCCATAGCGATCGTAGATTCGAACATAGATATCAGGGAAAGCTTCCGAATTTTCAATAATCCATTTGTCCTTATAGCCGTCACCGTCGGGCGTAAAGAAATTTGGTATTTCGATATCTATGAATTCCATCGGCACTTCAATACTTACCTCACATCCATTCCCGTCTACAACGCGCACCAAATAATTGCCGTCTTGATTGATGAAATTGGAGTTGGAACTACTTGGAGTATCTTCGAAGTAGTAGGTATAATTTCCATCACCTCCATTGGCTTCTACTAAAATTTCATTGAAAGTTCCATCAAGACTTGTGAGCGTCAAAGGCACTTGTGCCTCAATGTTGAAAGCTTGTACTTCAACGCAGCCTGTACCTAAGTGTACAATACTTATGGTATGATTTCCTGCTGAAATATTTTCGAATACAGCCATAGACTGTGAATCATTCACATCGGGGTTATTGGGGTTCGCATCATCTAAATCGAAAACAATTTCATCGGTATTCAAAGTGTCATCCTCAAAAATTACAGAAGCAGTATAGAATGGGGCTCCACCTTTGCATTCATTCAGAGTTTCAATATTTGCGGCTAGGTTAGAGCCAACTTTAACTTCTTCAAAGATTAAATCTGCCTCACAATCGTTAGCATCTTTTACAAAAATTTCATAAAACCCACCATCTAAATTATCAAGCAACAGGGTAGTACCGCTCAAAGTTGAATAGACTGAAGGGTTATCGCCAATTGCATATGAATATGGAGGCGTACCACCCGTAATTGTATATTCAATTAGGCCATTGTCATCATTTGAACAAACTTCATCAACAATACGAATTTGTTGGGTTGCTAAAGGTGCACTAGGACCAGATACAGTAAAGGAAGTTTCCTTTTCACAACCGTTTACATCTTGTACAATTACAGTATAGTTGCCTGCTGTTAGATTTTCAAAAGTATTGCTAGAGTAGGCCTTTTGAGGTTCTGTTGATATATAGTAATTAAATGGAGCTTCACCTGTAGCAGGAATAGTAACCGAACCAGTCATTGCCCCGAAACAAGCAACTGGTGTTGCGGTGACCGTCGGTGGTACAATCAATTCTTGTGGGTTACTTATAACAATTTTTTGACTATTCAATGCAACACAATCAACGCCACTTGTAGCTTGAATATCATAGGTTCCTGCACCTAGGTTCTCGAAAATACCTGAATCTTGAGGTACACCAATCAGTGTGCCATTGAATTCTAGTTGGTATTGATAACCACCAAGACCTCCTGCGGCTTGGGCAACCAATACCGCATCAGATTCACCATAACAGTTGATTGTGGTGTTCGATTCGTCAATAGTAACCACGAATGGGTCAACAACATTAATTGTGCGAATTACTGATATTGGGCTTTCACAATTAAATTGATTTCTAGCTTTGAATTCATAAGTTTCGGGCCCTAATCCGCCAAATATATTGGAAGTAACCCATATGCCCGCATCTGGATGTGTGGTAGGTCTTATCAGTTGATATTCAAATACGTCGCCAATATTTCCAGTTGCGGAAACCGTGATTTGTGCAGCATTTGGGGTACAAGTCGGTTCTTGGGTAATTGCTGCATCTATTTCGAGAATAAAAGGATCAACTAGAACAATCGGAACATCCGTAATATCAAAACAGTTCAAATCATCTTCCACTTTTACTGAATATGAACCAGCAGAAAGTCCTGAATAGGTAATCGTATTTGTGCCGCTTTGTGGTAAGTAAGTTACTCCGGTAGCTAAATTGGTTAATGAGTACAATAAATTAGTTGGTCCATTCACACGGGAAACCACCATCCTAATTTCACCATCACTCGCTCCAGGGCAATTCGGATTTGTTACTAAAACATCAGTAGATTCATCAATTACAATGGGATCTATTGGTGTTATATTAATTGATTTTGAAAGAGAAATACATTGACCAGCATCTTTTACACGAACTTGATAACTAATCCCAGTAAGATTGTCAATAATATTTGTGTTAGTTGGATCATTGAAACCTTGTATTACATTTCCACTTACTGTTTCGACTACTTCGAAAAGGTAGGTTCCCCAGCCACCGACAGGTGTAAGAGTTATTTGGGCATCAGCACCATTACACGTCAAAACCTGTGTGGTTGCGATACTAAAGTCTAGAGGTTCAGTCGGTGATTGAATTGAAATAAACTCAGATTTTGCAGTACACCCGGTGTCGATATCGGTGGTTTGAACGTAATATGTGCCTGGCGGCAAACTAGAAATCTTCAAAGCGCTAGTACTAAATTCTGGACCAACAGATGCTTGTTCAGAAGTACCATCGGCAAGGAAGACTTCATAACTAAATCCACTTGAACCAAACCCGGTGACGGTAAAATCTAAAGTTCCATCATCTGCATTATGACAGATAATGTCAGAACCATGAGTAGCACTTATTTCGATGGTATCAAAAGGCGCAACAACTTGAGTAATCTCTTTTGTACAGCCGGTATCAAGATCAGTAACTAAAAATGAATAGGTATTTGGGTTGCCGGCAAGTATTGTTACCGTTGTATTTCTTGGGCCGGATAAAGTCACAAGTGATGAAGCCCCTGGGAGCTCACTGACACTTATATTCGTAAACGAAGGATCAACATTGATTTGGTATACGCCATCTGTAACACATGTCATAGGAGTAGTTGTTGATATCGTTGCAGATAATTTTGTTGCAGCCGGAATTGTATAGCTAGCTTGATCGGTGCAATTATTTGCATCAACAACATCGATAACAATTGTTCTTGCCGTCGTCAAATATGGAATCTCATACGTATTCGAATCGGTAAAACTACTGCCGTCAAAACTATACTTATAAGGCATAGTACCTTCAGATGGAGAAACTACAATAGTTGCCATTCCTAAATTATTGCCAGGGGTACAGCTAAATGTTGGCGGAGGGATTGCCCCAATTGCAAGGGGTTTTGGTTCGGTAATCTCTAGGTTAGGAATACTCTGAATACATTTTTTTGATGAACGCACATTAATACTACTATAAATACCAGGGGCTAAATCTGAGAATATATTTGAAGCTTGATAGGTTATGCCATCAAGGCTGTATTCATAGGTTACATCCAAATTATCTACTCCTGGCTGCTGTAGAACTCTTATAATTCCATTTGCGTCATTTGGACATGAAACCTGTTGCACAACTTCACCAAAAAATGCCGGTATCGCGGGTGTTTCCAATAAAATTGAAGTAGTTGTTCGTTTTGGAGCACATCGGTCTACCGAAGGTATAGTTGGGTCAATATCAGTAACCGTAACGTTGTAAGGTATCCCAGGGAGTAAACGGTTAAATTCTCCTGTGTTATTTGTTTCTTCCCCAGATGAGTACGACGCAGGAATAGGATCAAGGGTAAAACTATATGAACCAGACCCTCCATAAGCGGATGCCAAAATGGTGCCATTGGGATCAACCAAATCACAATCTACCGTTTTGATAATATTGGCCAATGGAACCATTTGTGGATAAATATGAATGTTTCGTGTATCTGAACAACCATTTTCATCACGAACTTCCAAAGTATGATTTCCTGGGCCGAGTTGTTTGTTTGCCGAAGTTGTAACTTCTCCATCCCATATGTAGGAAGGGGTTCCAGCAATAGAGTTCGTTCCGGGATTTAAAAGTGTAGCAACGACATCATAAACTTCATCTGTTGAGGTACACCTATTGGTTACATCAATTTTATCAATAGTTGGCACAGCGTCTTTGGTTATTGTAATAGGAGTTGCTAAGCCTGCTATACAACCTCCTCCATCACGAACATAAACCTGATATACGTTATTAATGCCATCGTATGCTGAAGGGGTAATTTCCTTGAAAGTATCAGCGCTCCACTCAGAAGCTGGTAAAGTTGCTGGGTCGGTTCCGTCGACTACATAAGCATATTCAAATTCATGCCAACTGGCTTGATCTAGTTTATTCCTTTTATTAAAATAGGCCTGGTCTTCCCAGCCGCCAAAAGCTTTAATGGCAATTTGTGCTCCTACATTACAGGTAGCTGAAACGTATTGGTTGAGTTCAATTTTCAATTTGCTTTTGGGGGAATATACCAAGAACCTATTCCCTGAAATACAACCTGCTTCATTCGTTACTTCAACTACATACCATGCACGTTTTAACCCGGTAAGGTTAATTTCGATATCACCGCCGAGCCCCCCGTCATCAGCAGTGTCGTTTTGTTGAAATGCGGTATTCGACGGACTACTGGCGTTATATATTCTCCAGTTTACCGTTTGAGTTCCATCCAGATTATTGTCTCCTGAACCGCTTACAGTAAACTTCACCTTACCATCAGAACCTGCCGAACATGATAAACTCTGTGGTGTGGATATAACATCAAAACCAGAATTTGGGGCTACGGGTTCGTTCACCCTCCCTAAATATCGCCATCGTACACAACCTGTGGCTTCGTCTAAAATAACAACACTATAGTCAACTCCGAAAAGAAGCCCTGTAAACTTATAATCTCTTTCATTGGCAGGATCTGATGGGTCGTATGCAAGGTTTGCAGGGTCATCGAATGGTAGGTATTGCCCGTTTGTGCTACTCTCAATATCATAAGGCCATAAGCGCACTCGAAAAGGGCCTACCAAATTCGTTGGGTCACCTACTTCAAATTCGAAAGTGGCTCCATTGGCACAAGTTTGATCTAAAGGTTTGAATTTATCAATCCAGGGTAGTATGGGTTGTTCGATTTGGAAGAACTGAGATTCATAAGTGCACCCCTTTTCGTCTTCAATACGAACAAAGAACCAATTCGGCCAGTACATTCTAATGTCAAAACCTGATGGCTTTGTTGCCATATCTATATTTGGGTAATCTCTATAGGTTCTAGACCACCCGGTCGCCAGATAGTTGGCTTCACTTTTAACACGGATCAGCTGTATGTTTACCAAACCGGTAGCGTTTTGTACATTATTAATGTTTATGTTCCCCCATTGGGTTCCGCTACCTGGTGGAGGCACGCAAGAAATATCCGAGGTTTTTACAACATCAGCTGAAATTGCTGCTTCGGCACCAACAGTTGCCTGAGCGCCTGAAAGTTCACACCCCAAATCATCCCTAATACTATAACTATATGTTATGGCATTTAAATCTGTATACAAGGTTTTTGTTGTAAATGGACTTCCATCGAAACTATACAAATAGGGAGGTGTACCACCATTGGCTATCAATTCCACTGAACCTGTTCCTGCCTTTCCACAAGCTGTATCGGAGACATTGTAAGTTGATGTCAAAGTGGGAGATAGAACAATATTAACTGGTTCTGTGGTAAAAGAGCAGCCCTTATCATCAGTAATTTCAAAAGTATAAGACCCTGCTGTACTTGCATTAAAAGGCACAGTAGTTGCAGAAAAACCGCTGCCACTGTTGACGCTATACTTATAAGGAGGGTAGCCTTCTTGTGGAGTAACATCGATAATCGCATCAGGAGTAGTGCCACAACCCAAAGGTTTCGTAATTTCTGCCAAAGCAAATAATTGCCCTGAAATTTTCGTGTTTGTCACAGTAGTTTCGCAACCATTATCGCCAATCACTTTTATGATATAGTCCTCAGGAGTAAGATCACTAAGGGTAAAGGTTCCACCTGTTATAGGTTGCGGAGTTCCATTATTTACGGTATAAAAATATGGGGCTTCACCTGCGGTAACATCAATTTTAAGGGTTCCCATGGTAGTTGTGCTATAACAGTAATTTGAGGCTGTTAAGTCTACCGTTGCTGTTGGCCCTCCTTGATCAATAAGATTGAAAGTAACGGAGTCTTCAAGACAACCATTGGCATCGGTAACACGAATAGTATATTGCCCTGGTTGGGTAAGCCCAGTAATGGTTTTATTGCTTTGTAGCGCTGTAATGGTATTATCAGGCTGTTGAGCTGAATAGCGATAGTTACCCCAACCACCGGAAGCTTCAATAGTCACTGAACCTGAGGTACCACAATTCATGTTCCCCACTGAAAAGGAATCAATCGCAAGTGCCGAAGGGGGTCCTGAAATGGTGGCTGTTTCGATTTTCTGACACGGTCCTGATTCATCATTAATCTTTATGGTATAGGTGTCCGCAGCAAGGCTAGAAATTAAGATTGGAGAAGTCGTCTGATTCAAAAGGCCAAGACCCAATGGTGTTCCTGTGCTATTTTCAACAACTACATCAAATGAAGTGTTGAAGTTGTCGACCGATAGTTCGATGAGCCCATCAGCAGTACCGACTGCGGTACAACTTACATTGTTTTTCACCAAGGCATTCGAAGTAAATGAAATTTGATTCGGAACCACATAGTTTCGAATGATTTTGCAACCATCATCAGTGGTTACTTCGAAAGTATAGGTATTTGGTGCAAGAGCGGTAAAAGTATCATCAGGAGCGGTAACGCTAATAGGAGCTGTAATTCTATAAGTAAAAGGAGCGGTACCGTTTTGTACGGTTACTTGCACGTCCGTTGCTCCTGTTGCACAATCTACTCCGCTTTTTAAAAAGGTCAAATCTGACGGATTCGACCCTGCATTTACGGTTTGATCTACTGTAGTCAAGCATTGATTGCTATCTCTTACCGTAATAGTATATTTCCCTGGCCCAAGACCTGTAAGTATTTGGCTAGCTTGAAATGTGTTTCCATCTAAACTATATTTAAAAGGCGCGACACCTCCAGTTGTTACATTAGCTGTAATATTTGCCTGTCCATTATTACAGTCAATTTGCTGGGTAACGGATGCGCTTGCCGAAAAGGGAGGGCTTTGTGCTACTTGAAGGTTTGAAATCGGGGGGAGATCACAAGTACCTCCTGCTTTTTGTTTTCGAATAATAATTGAATACGTGTTAGCTGCCAGATTACTAAATACATTTGATGTTTGAAAATTAGCTCCTCCATCAATGCTATATGAAATCGAGTGACCTTGTGTATTGCCTACGTTTACAGTAATGCTGCCATCATTGGTGCTGTTGCAACTTATGTTTTGAGGAACAATAGGGTCAACCGTAATTTCAGGCTGGGTTGAAACAGTAACTGATTCAGAGTCAATTTCACACCCACTGGCATCTTGAACTCTTACAGTATACGTACCGTTGGTGGATATGGGTATTGTAGTTTGATTTCCAGATGTAAAAGGAGTGAAGGATGCACCACCAGTTATACTATATGCGAAGGGTGCTACTCCACCTATTTTCGTTACGGTAATAATACCATCGGTGCAATCAATACTTTTGGTAACTACTGCCTCTGGCTGAACATTTACAAATTGGGGAACAGTCTGAGTAGCGACCCAAGAACAAGCTGATATACTGGCCAATGTTACATTGATATCGTATGAAGTCCCTCCGTCTAAATCTGAAAACGTATAAGAGCTATCAGAAATAGGCCCTGAAGAGCCAATCAAGTTGCCGCCTTGACTAATCTTATAGACGTATGTTGAAGAGGCATTGTTCACATCTATCTGAATAGAACCCAAAGTAGAATTACAGGTAATAGGTAAAACTGTTGCAAAAGCATCAATCGCATTATTGTTAACAGGAATATCATCTAATGTGAATAAGCATCCATCCGTTTCATTTATTCTTCTAATAAGAACGTCATAGGTGCTAACACTTGAAATTGAGAAAACATTTGAAGTTTGCCAAGTAGCTCCATTGTTGATACTATATTCATAAGCTGAGGGAACGTTGTTTATGGTAATACTTCCTGGAGCTCCACAATCAATGTTGGTAACAACCGTACTAGGGTCTAAACCATTTGTATATACATTGAAATAGAATCGATCTGTAGTATTGTCGCTATAGCGTATAACAATGCGGTATTCACCACTTTGGGTGACGTTATACTGAGTGTCTGTACTTAATTCGTCCCAATTACAACCTGGTGAATTTCTAGGACAGTTTGGAGTTACATTGCAATTTGTTTGTGTATCGGAAAGTTTAGACCATGTAATGGACTGTAGATCGCTAATGTTTGTTGTAATCAATCGCTCCGCAGTTGTTCCGCATAGGTAAATTTCATGAAGTTCACTATTGTCGTTACCACAAATCAATACATTATCGGAAAAACCTGAAAGTGGATGCGCATAAAAAGATGTTGTTTCGTTTTCGGACTCTTCTTTATCTTCTGAAAATGGTTTTTCAGGAGCAAAAAGAGCGAATAGAGACGATGCAGTAAAAGCGAGTATTATAGGAATTAAATATCCTTTGGGACGAGTTACGAACATTTTTGTTGAAGCTAATGGTTATGCTGATTTAAAATCAGTTGCGGCTTAAAATAAATTAGGCTCCTAAACAACGCTTTCAAAACTAAGTATAGTATATTCGCCTTTTAAAATGTTGTAGGAATCATTAATTTTAATTAGCGGTAATCGCTTGTTGAGGAATTATTTGCTTTTGCGGGCAAAATTCGAAATCAGAATTAGTTCTATTAAAATAGATAGATTTGTTTTCGAAAGACTAAGCATTAATTTTATATGAAGTATACCAACCTACCCCACACTGACATCGAGGTAAGTAAGATTTGTTTAGGTACAATGACCTGGGGCAATCAAAATACGGAGACCGAAGGTCACCTGCAAATGGATTACGCAATAGACAAAGGCATTAATTTCTTTGATACTGCTGAACTGTATTCTATTCCCTCCCATCAAGACCGTAAATCGAACACTGAAAAGATTATTGGAACTTGGTTCAAGAAAAGGGGAAATAGGGAAGACATTGTCTTAGCAACTAAAATAGCCGGAAAGGCAGAATTCTCTAAGCATATACGAACCACTGGTTTTTCAAGGGAGTCGATTATCGAGGCAGTAGAAGGTAGTTTAAAACGTTTGCAAACTGATTATATCGATTTGTATCAACTACATTGGCCAGAACGTAATACAAACTATTTTGGAAACCGAGGGTACAAACATGATGTTTCTGATCATTGGGAAGATAATATTCATCAGGTTTTAGAAACTTTGAGAGATTTGATTCGCGAAGGTAAAATTCGCCAGGTGGGTCTAAGCAATGAGAATCCTTGGGGCACTATGCGATTCCTTGAGGAAAGTAAAGTACACATGAGTTTACCCAGAATGATTACGATACAAAACCCCTATAGTTTATTAAATCGTCTGTTTGAGATTGGTTCGTCAGAAATCGCTATGCGAGAAGATATTAAGCTTCTGGCATATTCGCCATTAGGTTTTGGTACTCTAAGTGGTAAATATTTAGGTGAGAGGCTTCCAGAAAATTCTCGTTTGGCGCTTTTTCCAAATTACGATCGCTATGTCAAGGGCAATTCGGTAATCGCTACCCAGAAATATTACGACCTAGCACAATCTCATGATTTATCATTAACACAAATGGCGCTTGCTTTTGTGAACTCAAGACCTTTTTTGACTAGCAATATTATTGGGGCCACTACAATGAAACAACTTGAGGAGAATATTGCTAGTATCGACATTGAGTTGAGCGAAGAAGTTTTGGAAGGGATTGAAGCCATTCATAACGAAGTTCCTAATCCTTCGCCATAAAAAATAAAACAATGCATTTTTTAAAAGTAGGTATTTGGCAATTGGCCTTGATTATTTTGGTAATCGTTGTTTTTATGGTTTTGGCACGTATGTTCAATTCCAAGAATTAACCGAATAATCCACTTACCACATCTTCAATTCTTGAAACGAGCTCGATACTTATCTTAGGATTTTTCAAGCCTATTTTATTATTCTTAGAGATGTAAATAGTTTTGAAGCCAAGTTTTTCAGCTTCAGAAATACGTTGATCTACGCGTTGAACTGGTCGAATTTCTCCGGCAAGTCCAACTTCAGCTGCGAAACAGACCCCCTTTTCTATGGGAATATCCTCGTTACTTGATAATATTGCCCCTATAACGGCCAAATCAATGGCAGGGTCATCAACTGAAATACCACCCGTAATATTCAAGAAAACATCTTTTGCAC
>CAZTLZ010000089.1:0-14102 GCA_964614665.1 uncultured Maribacter sp. | reverse complement strand
ACCTCTGAGCTGACTAAAAAAGAAGAATCTACTTCTGGTACTGAAGCAGTTGTTGAGAATACCGCGGTTAAGAACGGTCAACGAATTTTCGCATCACCCCTAGCAAAGAAGATGGCGGCTGACAAAGGAGTTAATCTAGCTGATGTAAAAGGTTCTGGAGACCATGGGCGGATTGTCAAGAAAGACATCGAAAATTATAATCCAGCAACCGAGACAGCCAAAGTTGTGACTCAAACAATAGATAGCACCGCTATAGCTGCTGCTGGAAGTGCAATGGCCCCAATTCAACTTCCTGTTGGAGAAGAAGGTTCTGAAGAGGTGAAGAACTCCCAAATGCGAAAAACTATCGCAAAACGTTTGGCTGAATCTAAGTTTACCGCTCCTCATTATTATTTGACTATCGAGGTTGATATGGACAATGCAATCACATCCCGAAAACAAATCAATGATTTACCCGATATCAAGGTTTCATTTAATGATATGGTAGTGAAAGCATGCGCTAACGCTTTGAAGAAACACCCACAAGTCAACACGACTTGGAAAGGCGATACCACTCAGTACAACCATCACATCAGCGTTGGGGTGGCCGTTGCCGTGGATGATGGTTTGGTAGTGCCGGTCCTGAAATTTACGGATCAGATGAACCTTACTCAAATTGGATCAGCGGTTAAAGATTTGGCTGGTCGCGCTAGAAACAAGAAGTTGACACCGGCAGAAATGGATGGTAGCACTTTTACGGTTTCCAATCTAGGAATGTTTGGAATTTTGGAATTCACTTCTATTATCAACCAGCCGAACTCCGCTATTTTATCTGTTGGAGCAATTGTTCAGAAGCCAGTTGTTAAAAATGGGGAAATCGTAGTCGGAAACACTATGAAATTGTGTTTGGCCTGTGACCATAGAACAGTTGATGGAGCAACAGGAGCACAGTTCATGCAGACACTACGTTCATATCTCGAAAATCCGGTGACCATGTTGGCGTAGTTTGGTAAGGACATACAATTAAAAATTAAAAAAGCATCAGCCAATTGGCTGATGCTTTTTTATCTTTAGAATTCTAAATAGTAATAGAATGCGATATTTTTTATGTTTTATACTTATTTCGGCAGTTGCTTGTAAATCGATTCCAGAACCATCTACAAGTGATAGGGTTAAAAAGATTATGAACTTTATAGCGTCGGATGATTTAAGGGGACGCGAGACTGGCAGTGTAGGCATAGCCTCCGCAGCAGATTATGTGGAATCTGTATTTATTGAAAACAAGGTTCTCCCTTATTTTAATAGTTATCGTGATACCTTATTGAATTTTGATGGGCTTGCCTACAATATGGTAGGTTTTGTTGAAGGCAAGGATAAAAATCTAAAAGATGAATTCATAGTGATAGGAGCTCATTATGATCATATAGGAGTATTAAAGCCAATGAACAATGATTCTATTGCAAATGGGGCAAATGATAATGCTTCAGGCACCACTACGGTCTTGGAATTGAGTAGGTATTTCGGAAAATCCAAAAAAAATAAAAGGAGTATTATTTTTGCACTATTCAGCGCTGAGGAAAAAGGGCTTTTGGGTTCCAAACATCTTGCCAAAAAATTAAAGGATATGGGCCTTAACCTATATGCAATGCTAAATTTTGAAATGGTGGGGGTTCCATTAAAGGACAAAGATTATTTAATGTACTTAACGGGATATAATTTGTCAAATTTGGCTGATGTTAGTAATGGGTATTCAAATCAGAAAGTAGCTGGGTTTTTACCTAAAGCAAAGGAGTTTAATCTTTTCAATCGTTCGGATAATGCCCCATTTCATGAAATTTATAATGTTCCATCACATACCTATAGCACTTTTGATTTTACAAATTTCGACCACTACCATCAAGTGGGTGATGAATCCGATTTGATGGATTTCAATCACATGGCTAATTTAGTCAACACCCTCATTCCTGTATTAGAGGGAATCATAAATTCTCCCGAGCAAGAAATCAAATACAACTAAATGGCAAATGTAATTATCACTGGCACCAGTAGGGGAATTGGTTTTGAACTTGCAAAATTATTTGCAGATGACGGACATCAAGTTTTGGCCTTGTCTCGAAACGATAGACCCCTAGCAGATTTAAATCATCCGAACATTACTTCTTTTTCTTTTGATTTATCAAAGGATTCGGATATGCAAAAACTTACCGAATTTTTACGAACCTGGGAGGTCGTTGACATTCTAATCAACAATGCGGGTAGGCTCTTGAACAAACCCTTTACAGAGACTTCTGCCCATGAATTTGAAGAAGTTTACAAAGTAAATGTATTCGGAGTTGCGAGTGTTACCCAGAAGGTACTTCCTAAGATGCCAAAGAATGGTCATGTAGTTACGATTAGTTCGATGGGCGGCGTACAAGGAAGTATGAAATTTGCCGGTCTTTCGGCTTATAGTTCAAGCAAAGCAGCAGTAATTACCTTAACAGAGCTTTGGGCGGAGGAGTTCAAAGAAACCGGACCTTCTTTTAACGTATTAGCTTTAGGGGCGGTACAAACTGAAATGCTGGAAGAAGCATTTCCTGGATATCAAGCTCCTATCACTGCATTGGAGATGGCTACTTACATTAAAGATTTTGCATTAACGGGTAACAAATTTTACAATGGGAAATTATTGCAGGTAAGTAGCAGTACGCCTTAGTTAAATGCTTTTTTTAGTCTAGTAAATCAACTTTTTTGATAATATCTAGGTTTGGGAATTTCTTCGAAAAATCCTTCCGATTAGGATTCATTATTAGATTTTATAGTGAATCGAAGTTAGTCTAAAAATATGTGTTCTTAAAAAAGCTATTTTTGCAATGAATGAACAATATTCTCGAGAAATACCTTCCAGAAAGAGCCGTTGCTCCTTGCTTGGAATTACTTCAGGAATCCCAAGTGCATTTGAAGATTGTAAATGAAAGAGTGACGAGGCATGGTGATTATAGAAGAATGCAGGACGGAAGACATAAGATAACGGTAAATGCCTCCCTTAATAAATACCGTTTCTTAATTACATTAGTACACGAAATTGCCCATTTGTTGGCATTCAAGAAGTATGGTCGCGGTATAAAACCGCATGGAAAAGAATGGAAACGTACCTTTCAACATCTTATGCTTCCCTTTATTCGACCCGAAATATTTCCTACAAAATTGCTGCCGCTTTTAGCGCAACACTTTAGAAATCCTAAGGCTAGTAGTAGCACTGATGCGCGTTTGTCCGTTGCCTTGAAAAGTTTCGACGAACAACCTAGGGATAAATCGTATGTTTTTGAATTACCTTTGGGTTGTGTTTTTCGCCTATATAACGGCAAATTGTATAAAAAAGGAAACCGGCGTGTCAAGCGTTATGAGTGCCTTGAAATAGAAACAGGTAAAATATATCTATTTCAACCAAATGCTGAGGTGGAATTGATAAATTAGATGGCAAAGTCAGGTCTATCATGGGTGGTACCCTTGAAATTATGAAATTTGAGCCAGCTCAAAAAAATGATTTGTCTGACTCGTAATGATGAACAAATGAATAGAAACTATTATGCGGTTTTAATGGCCGGAGGGATCGGTTCTCGATTTTGGCCTATAAGTACTTCAGATTACCCAAAACAGTTTCATGATATGTTGGGTACCGGAGATACGCTTATACAAAAAACATTTAAGAGGCTTAACAGATTTGTTCCAACAGAGAATATTCTGATTTTGACTAATGAACGCTATAATAATCTTGTGCTGGAACAACTGCCCTTGGTAAAACAAGAGCAGGTGGTTTTGGAACCTGCGATGCGGAATACAGCACCTTGTATTTTATACGCTGCATTGAAAATACAAAAAATGAATCCTGATGGAGTGATGATTGTTGCACCCAGTGATCACTGGATCGAAGATGAAGAAGCATTTGCAAAAGATGTTACGGTATGTTTTAATAAATGCGAAAAGGAAGAGGTGTTATGCACTTTGGGCATCAAACCTACATTTCCGAATACAGGTTTTGGCTACATCGAATATGAAAGCCAAGATGATACTGATTTAAAAAAAGTAAATCAATTTTGTGAAAAACCCGATTATGAAAACGCAAAAGAATTCTTGACCCGAGGCAATTTTCTCTGGAATGCGGGGATTTTCATGTGGGGTGTCGGCACGATTGTAAATGCATTTGAAACCTATCAAAAAGAGCAATATGATTTGTTCGAATCTGGAATGCCTTCCTATAACACAAGTGAAGAATCGACTTTTATCAAAGAGAATTACCCAAAAGCTGAAAATATTTCGATTGACTATGCGATTTTGGAAAATTCTAAATCCATTTTCGTCCTTCCTGCCACGTTCGACTGGAACGATTTAGGAACATGGGGATCCCTCTATGATAAGCTCGACAAAGATGAAAATAATAATGCTGTTGTAAACAGTAGAATACTTTCGGAGGATGCAAGGGGCAACATGATTCGTTCATCAAAAGACAAGATTGTAGTTGTGGACGGATTAAATGATTATATTATTGTGGATAAAGAGGAAGTACTTCTGATTTATCCAAAATCTAAAGAACAAGATATCAAACAGGTCTTGAATAAGGTGAAAACCAAATTTGGATACGAAAATACCTGAGCATGAGTGAAGAACTTGACCAAAATAACCTTCCACCTGAAGAAGAACCGGTTCAAAGTAAGGAGGAAATAAAAAAAGATTTTCAAGGACTTTTAGGAAGCACAAAGAAATTTCTCTCAGAGCTTTTGGATATTCGAGCGAATACCGACCAAGAGGCAACGAAAGAGGCCATAATTGCTGATATACCCTTTAAAGGACATACTTCTTGGATTTTAATTTGTTCCATTTTTATTGCTTCGGTAGGTCTAAATGCCAATTCCACGGCTGTTGTTATCGGTGCAATGCTAATCTCGCCTTTAATGGGGCCTATTTTGGGAATGGGAATGTCTCTTGCTATCAATGATATTGATACCCTTAGAAGGTCACTTAAGAATTTGGCTGTTATGGTTGTTTTAAGTGTATTGACTGCATACTTGTTTTTTGCCATATTTCCTCTGCAGGAAGAATCTTCAGAACTTTTAGCGAGAACAAAACCAGATATCCGCGATGTACTTATTGCCTTTTTTGGGGGCTTGGCTTTAGTGATTGCCAGGGCAAAAAAGGGAACCATAGCTAGTGTAATATTTGGTGTTGCTATTGCAACGGCTTTGATGCCTCCGTTATGTACTGTAGGTTTCGGGATAGCAATAGGTAATTGGAGCTATGCAGGAGGGGCGATGTTACTTTTCGGGATCAATACCATTTTCATTGCTTTAGCCACTTTTTTGGTTTTGAAACTTTTGCGTTTTCCAATGGTGCGATATGCGAATTCTCAAAGGCGAAGACTTATAGCACGTTTGGTTTCACTTACGGCATTAGCCGTTATGATTCCGGCTGGATGGATATTTTGGGGAGTATACCAAGAATTTAAGTTTAAAAGCGATGCGAATAAGTTCATTCAGCAAAATGTAACGTCATACAAGTTTACCAAAGATGGTCGATTCTTAAGGGATTTATCGGTACTTAACTATAAAAGGGATGAGGCTTCTTCAATTGAGCTTATTTTTATGGGTAACGAAGGGGTTCCCGAGGGTGTCGTCGCCACATGGCAAGCCAATATGAAAGCCTTTAATAATCTGGAAGAGGCCGAGTTGAAAATTATACAAGGTTCTCAAAACGAACAGGGCAATCAACTTAAGTATGTTGAAGAACTCTATCAATCGCAGAAAAGCGAGCTTTTAGGAAAAGATGAAAAAATAAGGTTGTTAGAGTCAGAACTGAAGCGTTTGAACAAGTTGAACGCGAAGCAAATTCCATTTCAAGATATTAGTGCAGAGGCTCAAACTAATTATGAAAACTTAGAGTATTTGGCTTTTTCAAACGCCATTCGAACTGATTTTAAAAAGTTGGATACGGTTAGTGTTTTTGAAGCAAAATGGAAACGTGAAGCAAAACGAGTTGAAGTTGTTAAAGACGCTAAGAAATTACATAATTGGCTTAAAATTAGACTAAAAGATAGTACAATTTTGTTAACAGAGATAATTCAGGACTAATTTCGCTCTTCAATATACATCTGTCGAACCTTTTTAAAAAGCTCCGAAGAATAAACGAAATTCGTAACGGCTTCATTATCTGTTTTGAAGATTTCGTTTTTGGTGCCCTCCCATTCTTTTAAACCATCTTTAAGAAAAATAATCTTTTCTCCTATTTCCATAACTGAATTCATGTCATGTGTATTGATGACGGTGGTTATATTGTATTCTTCGGTAATCTCTTTGATCAGGTTGTCAATTAGGATAGCTGTTTTAGGATCAAGGCCTGAATTGGGTTCATCACAAAACAAATACTGTGGGTTCATCACTATAGCCCGTGCAATCGCAACTCGTTTCTGCATACCACCAGATATTTCGGAGGGATATTTATGATCCGCATCTACCAAATTCACTCTTTTCAAAACAATATTGACCCGGTCTTCCATCTCAGATACAGCCAACTTAGTGAACATTTCAAGAGGAAACATAACGTTGCCCGCAACCGTCATACCATCAAAAAGGGCACTTCCTTGAAAAACCATGCCCATATCTTGTCTTAGGTCACGTTGTTCATCGGCGCTTAACTCTGAGTATTTTTGTCCGTCATAAACAATGCTTCCTTCTTCAGGTGAGAAAAGACCTAGAAGACATTTCAAAAAGACCGTTTTTCCTGATCCACTTTGTCCAATGATCAAATTTGTCTTTCCCGTATCAAAAACGGTAGATATGCCCTTTAAAACATGGGCGTCACCAAAAGATTTGTGCAGATTGTTCACTTCTATCATTAGCCTAATAGTAATTGGGTTAAAATATAGTTTGTGATAATAATCACCACACTTGTCCAAACGAAAGCTGTTGTACTTGCTTTTCCGACTTCAAGAGCTCCACCCTTCATATAAAACCCATGAAAGGAGGGAATAGTTGCAATAATGAATGAAAATATCAAGGTTTTGATGAAAGCATAGGTTACGTGAAAAGGGATAAATTCCATGGTAAGTCCTTCAACGAAATCCGCACTGGTCAGAAAGCCACCAAAAACGCCTGCAAGCCATCCTCCAAAGATACCTACGTACATGGCTATCGCTATTGCAAATGGATAAAACAACATCGCTATGATTTTCGGAAACACCAAATAGTTCAAGGCATTCACCCCCATGACTTCTAAAGCATCTATTTGTTCCGTAACCCTCATTGTACCAATACTAGAGGTGATATAAGAACCAACTTTTCCAGCCATGATTATGGACACAAAAGTCGGGGCAAATTCCAAAATAATTGACTGTCTTGTGGCAAAACCTATGAGATTTTTCGGTATTAGTTCGCTCGTTAGGTTTAGGGCTGTTTGAATAGCTACAACCGCCCCTATGAAGAAAGAAATAAAAATGATGATGCCTAGTGATCCGAAGATGAGCTCATCTATCTCCTTCAGAATCAAAGTCTTCATAATCCTCCATTTGGTTGGTTTTTTGAATACTTCGATAACCATTATAGTATACCCACCAATATCCGCTAGATACTTCATTAAACGCAATTAGACATCCTAATGTAAAAATAACAATAAAGGATTTGGAATTCACCTTCATTTAAAAGATTAAGGTTTTATTTATCTATTTTTGTGGTCAAAATACAATTGATGTTGCGGAAAAAATCAACGCTACTTTTTCTATTTGTGATTATGGGTATTTCCCCTTTGTTACTGGTAGCTCAGAAAAAATCTAAAGATTCTAAATCAGCGGAAATCAAAACTAGCCCTAAGTTAGTGGTGGGTATTGTGGTGGATCAGATGCGCTATGATTATTTAACCCGCTTTTGGAACCACTATGATGAAGGGGGATTCAAAAGGCTTGTGAACGAAGGTTTTAATTGCAAAAACAATCATTTTAACTACGCACCCACAAGTACGGGGCCTGGCCACACTTCGGTTTATACGGGAACAACTCCCGCTAGACATGGTATCATTGGTAATAATTGGTATGATAAAGAGAATGATGTAGAGGTGTATTGCGCTTCTGATAATTCTTATGAATCGGTAGGGACATCTTCTGATGCAGGAAAAATGTCACCACATCACATGAACGTTACCACAATTACCGACCAGTTGAGGCTGCATACCCAAATGCGAGGAAAAACCGTTGCTATCGCACTTAAAGATAGAGGAGCTGTACTTCCGGGAGGTCATACCGCGAATGCCGCCTATTGGTTTCATGGTGGTGATGTGGGGCATTGGATTAGCAGTTCTTATTATATGAAAGAGTTGCCAAAATGGGTTAAGGACTTTAACGCCTCCGATAATATAAAAGCCTACAAGAAACCTTGGACAACCCTTAAGGATATTACTACTTATGTGGAGAGTGGATTGGATAACAATAAGTATGAAGGGCTTTTCGAAACAGAGACCGCACCGACTTTTCCTCATAATTCTGCGAATATGGTCAACAAAAATGCAGATTTTGAAATTTTAAAAGCAACCCCTTATGGAAACAGTATAACCACGGATTTTGCTATCGAAGCACTTGATAAAGAACGTTTAGGTGCTGATGTCATTACTGATTTCCTTGCGATTAGTTTTTCGAGTACTGACTATGTAGGGCATAAATACGGTGTTAATTCAAAAGAAGTTCAAGATACTTATATCCGCTTGGACAAAGATTTGGAACGTCTGTTCGAAGCTCTTGACCGAAAGGTGGGGAATGGAGAATATACTGTGTTTCTTACGGCAGACCATGGCGCCATTGATGTTCCCGCTTATTTGGCAGATAAAAAGATACCCGCTGGTTATATTGATTTTGAGGCTATGAAAAATAAATTCGAAGAATTTTTGAAGTATTCTTTTGGTACTACCGATATTATCAAGAACTTCTCGAATTATCAGTATTTTCTTGATCATAAGATTATAAGGAATTTGGACATGGATTTGGCCGATGCGCAAGAAATGATTGCGAAAGAACTTCTTACGTACAAGGATATCGATCAAGTATTTACGGGGCATCAGATGTGGAAGAACCACTATACTTCGGGTATTCCGTATATTTTGCAAAAAGGTTATAATCAAAAGCGTTCTGGTGATATTCTAGTAGTGCTAAAACCAGGTGTCATTAGCTATCCTAAGACCGGTTCTACCCATGGATCTCCTCAAATATATGATACCCACGTGCCGTTACTTTTTTATGGAAAAGGCATAAAAAGAGGGAGTACGGTAGGACGAACCGAAATTCCGGACATCGCTCCCACAATTTCAGCTCTATTAGGAATTTCTTTCCCCAGCGGAACAACAGGGAAACCAATCGTCAAGGTATTGGAATAACCCACTCTATAATGAGCAATTTCCCTATTGGTATTTTTGATTCTGGTGTAGGTGGAACTTCCATCTGGAAGGAGATTAAAAAGCTACTCCCCAATGAGGATACGATTTACCTGGCAGATAGTAAGAATGCTCCATACGGTCAAAAGTCACAAAAGGAAATTCTACAGTTGAGCATTAAGAATACCGATTTGTTATTAGACAAAGGCTGTAAGCTAGTTGTAGTCGCCTGTAATACAGCTACGACTAATGCCATAGATTATCTGCGGGAAAACTACCAAGTTCCGTTTATTGGAATTGAACCTGCTATCAAACCTGCTGCGTTGAAATCCGAATCCAAAACCGTCGGCGTTCTGGCAACGAAAGGAACATTATCAAGTAGCCTTTTTAATAGCACATCGGAAATCCATGCTAGTGGCATAAAAATAGTTGAGCAAGAGGGCACGGGTTTGGTGCCTTTAATAGAGCAGGGGATGGTGCATTCTTCTGAAACTAGGAAGTTACTTGAAGAATTTATAAATCCTATGTTAAAGGAGGGTATTGATTATTTGGTGCTAGGGTGCACACACTACCCATATTTAATTCCTGTACTCAGTCAAATACTTCCTCATCATGTGAAGATTATTGACTCAGGTGAAGCTGTTGCTAGACAAACGAAGTCCGTTTTGGAAAAATATGGTCTAGGTAGTACTTCTGAGCAAAAGGGAAAACATCGATTTTACACCAATACTGACGTTTTGATTTTGAAGAGCTTTTTGAATGATAAAAATCACTTGGTTCAAGTTGGATTTTTAGATTTTTAGGGTGTCATTTTCGCATATAGGTCAAATAAGTAAAGCTGTACTGGTGCTTTTCATCTTTCTCTTGAAAATCCTCATCAACCAACTTCCATTTGTCTGTATCAATCTCCGGAAAAAATGTATCGGCCTCAAATGATTCATGTACGCGTGTCAACTCGATTTTTGTTGCGAACTTTTCAGCTTGTTTGTAGATTTCCCCTCCACCGATGACAAAGGAGACAGCATCATTTTCAACCAGTTCCAATGCGGTTTCCAAAGAATGTACAATCACACATGAGTCGAAGGCTGCCTTATAATTGGGATCTCTTGTGATTATGATATGAGTTCTATTCGGTAAGGGTTTTGGAAAACTTTCGAAGGTTTTCCTGCCCATAATAATTTTATGTCCGGTAGTTAGTTTCTTGAATCTTTTGAAGTCATTTGGCAAGTGCCACAATAGGTCATTGTCTTTGCCTAAGGCATTGTTTTCTGCTGCCGCGGCTATTAATATAATTTGGTTCAAGCTTTTTTTTTATTGATGTTAGAGAGTGGAAAATCGGTTTCGATTTCCTTTTGAAGTTCTGAAATGCGCTGCTTTTGTTTAGAAACTAATTTCTCGCGCTGCGACCGTTCCCAATCTTTTCCCATAAGTTTTGAGGTCACCAAAACGTTGAAAGCATGAATGACGAATAGAAATGCCCAAGCTACAATTGCCCAAATGAACCAGTCGTACGACTCACCGTACTTCAATATTTTGTTGATTAAAATTAGAAAAACACTTCCTATCAATAAAATCACAAAATGAGTGAACAAGTTCTTCTTTTGTTTGATTCTTTTTTGGGCGTTTTCTAGCAATTCGTGCTGTTCTAAATCTAATGTTACTATGTCCTTTTTCTTTGAAAACATGGCAATACCTATCTTTGTTACAAAGATAATGTAATTCAGTTTTACCCTAGAATTTATGGAAAAGGCCCGAAAAGAATTCCCTGCACTACGTAATCAAATTTATGTGAATACTCCTGTGTACGGTCCGCTCTATGATGGCTTGCTGGATTGGAGGCAAGAGCATGACCTCGACTTTTTGTTGAAGGCTAGTGAAATGCGAGAGAAAAGCCTTAAGACTATCGCTGACACCAGAACTGTGGTTGGCGAGTTCTTTAATTGTAAAAGGGAAAATGTGGCTCTTATCAATAATTTTTCTACGGGCCTGAATATGCTTTTAGAGGGATTGGATAGTAACGAGAAAGTGCTGTTACTTGAGAATGATTACCCTTCTGTTGATTGGCCTTTTGCAAGTAGGGGTTTTACAATTACGTATGCTGCTATGGATGCTTACATGGAGCAGAATATCCTAGAGGCAATTGAAAAGGAGAACATTTCTATTCTGGCAATCAGCATTGTGCAGTGGCAAAATGGACTTAAAATTTCTTTGGAGTTTTTAAGGGATTTAAAAAATCAATATCCTGATTTAATGATCATTGCGGATGGAACACAGTTTTTAGGAACAACAAATTTTGATTTTGAGGCATCTGGTATTGATGTGCTCGGGGCAAGTGCGTATAAATGGTTGTTAGCAGGGTACGGCAATGGTTTTATGCTTTTTAAGGATATGGTAAAAGATAGATGTGCATTGAAAACTATTGGTTTCAATGCGGCCAATGCTAGATCTCAAATGAAGAATGTCATACGCTTTGCCAGGCGTTTTGAAGCGGGGCATCTTTCCTGTTTGAATTTTGGAAGTCTAAAATTTTCTTTGAGTTTTCTTGAGGCTATTGGAAAGGATAAAATCGAGGCTCAAAATCAAAAATTGTCCGAGAAAGCGAAAAGAGAATTTAGCGTACTCGGGCTTTTGCAAGATATTGTTGTTGCCAGAAAAGAACACAGTACTATTTTCAATATCAAGGGTGACAACACCCTATTCAAACATTTAAACGAAAATGACGTGGTGTGTGCCCAAAGAGGCGATGGTATTCGGTTGGGCTTTCATTTTTATAACTCGGAAAGAGATATTGATGATATTGTAAGAATCTTAAAGACGGTACAATAGAATTTGCTTACTTAAGAATTTAAGCCACCCTTTGTTGAGAGGGTGATGTTAAATGTTACCAAAATTTTATCAAATTAATAAAAGTGATGTTAATCATTGTTAATGAGCATTTTAATGCCTTAGCTTTGTGGCTAGTTTGATTGTGATTTAGGTTTAAAAAATTAAAATTAATTATTATGGCAATAGCAAAAAAGTATTTGAAAACGAAACCGGTATGTAAAGTAACTTTTACAGTACCAGCGGAGGAAGCAAAAAAAGTAGCCGTTGTTGGCGATTTCAACAAATGGAAGGCAAACAAGGCTAGCGAATTGAAAAAATTGAAGAATGGAAACTTCAAAGGTACTTTTGAACTACCAAAAGAATCTACTTTTGAATTCAAGTACATCATTGATGGTGACTATGTAAATGAAGCACAAGCTGATCGTTACCAATGGAATGAGTACGCAGGCTCTGAGAATGCCGTTCTTGAATTGTAGTCTATAAAGAATAATTTACGAGCCGGGGGTTTCAAATATCCCCGCTTTTTTGTTAAACCTCATTCGAGAAGTTCTTGGTACTGAAGCAATCTGCCCAATATCGGACGGATTCTTTTGTCACATTCGATACTGCCAGCGTATTGTAATGACATTTATTTGTTCTTCTATGCGCAGATGGGTTCCCCAAACGTATCAGAATAAACTGGTAGCATGATTATTTCCTAAAACCCTGTTTAAAAGAATACGAATTAGAGAAAGAAGATTTTGCCACTAATACCAATAGCGCAATTTTAAACAGCAACAATCCCCTTAATATGAGGGTGCGGATTATAATCCACTAGGGTAAAATCCTCGAATTTGAAATCGAAAATGTCCTTTACTTCAGGATTGATGATCATTTTTGGGAGAGCCCTGCATTCGCGACTTAATTGTAGTTCGACTTGCTCCATATGGTTGTTGTAAATATGGGCATCGCCAAAAGTATGAATAAAATCCCCTGGTAGGTATCCACAAACTTGAGCCATCATCATGGTGAACAAGGCGTAAGACGCAATATTAAAAGGAACCCCAAGGAATATATCGGCGCTACGTTGATACAATTGGCATGATAATTTTCCGTCCGCCACATAAAACTGAAAAAAGGCATGACAAGGAGGAAGTGCAACTTTTCCGTTTGAGATATTCTCGGCGAAGGATTTTGAAGTGTCAGGCAGTACACTTGGGTTCCATGCAGACACCATAATACGCCTGCTGTTAGGGTTGTTTTTCAAAGCATGAACAACATCTTTGATTTGGTCAATTTCATCATTATTCCAATTGCGCCATTGGTGACCATAAACTGGTCCTAAATCACCATTCTCATCCGCCCATTCATTCCAAATACGAACTCCGTTTTCTTGAAGATATTTCACATTGGTATCTCCTTTTAAAAACCATAACAATTCATGCACAATGGATTTCAAGTGTAATTTTTTGGTGGTAACCATAGGAAAACCTTCACTAAGGTCAAAACGCATTTGGTGTCCAAAAACGCTAACAGTTCCTGTACCTGTACGGTCACCTTTTTGATTACCTTTTTCTAGAACGTGTTTGAGTAAATCGTGGTATTGTTTCATTGTAAAACAAAAGTAAATGGTAAAGGGGCAAAGGTCAAAGGGCTAATGCTTTGAGTTATTATATTTTATCAACGATGGCCTATCCCAGGATCATACCTGCAATAGTGGCTGAAAGCAACGAAGCCAATGACCCGCCTAGGACAGCTTTCATCCCGAATTCTGAAAGAGTTTTGCGTTGTCCGGGGGCTAATGAGCCGATACCTCCAATTTGGATTCCGATAGAGGCAAAATTTGCAAATCCACAAAGCATATAAGTGGCCATGATAACTGATTTGTTATAGCTGAAATGAGCGGAGTTGGCCACATCCTTAAGGCCTGACAA
>CAZTLZ010000088.1:0-14160 GCA_964614665.1 uncultured Maribacter sp. | reverse complement strand
CATCCAACCATGTTCTCATTTCTTTTGTATTCTCCATTACTTTGTTTTTGTGTGAAGACGCAAAAGGTGAAGGGTAAAGGTTTTAATAATTTCACCAATTTTTATCTTCGTCTTTATTAATTATTAATTTTCGAGTCTCTTGTCTTTAAAATCACTTTTTATTCAAAGGGATTCCGTTTAATATTTCCTTTATTTTATTTGTGTTGTTCATTTCATTATAAATGCCTTCAAAATTATTCTCTGAAAGCATCTGTTTGAATTCTTCCAAATTTTGAATGTACTCTTCAAGTGTTTCTACTACATTCTCTTTATTCTGTTCGAAAATGGGTGTCCACATTGCTGGTGAACTTTTTGCCAATCGTACAGTACTTTCAAAACCGGATCCCGCCATGTCAAATATATCGCGTTCATTTTTCTCTTTCTCGATTACGGTCTTACCTAACATAAAAGAACTGATATGCGACAAATGAGAGACGTACGCAATATGTTTATCATGTGCTTCGGGATTCATATACCTAATTCGCATTCCTATTTTTTGGAAGAGCTCTAGTGCCCTTTCCTGTAATTTGAAAGCTGTTTTTTCTACTTCGCAAATGATATTTGTCTTTCCTTCATACAGTCCTTCAACCGCAGCTGATGGCCCGGAAAACTCCGTTCCCGCAATAGGGTGACTGGCCAAATAATTTCTGCGCTTGGGATGGTCTTCCAATTGCTTACAAATTAGGCTCTTTGTGGAACCTCCATCGAAAACCACACAATCATCATTTACAGCATCCAATATTTTGGGAAGCTCTGTTACCAAGACATCCACGGGAATAGAAACAACAACCATATCGGCCACATCCAAATCATCATAACTTGACTTTACATCAATCAGATTCAAGGCAAATGCCTCCTCTAAATGCGATTCATTAGCATCAATACCGTAAATTTTTGTGTCAGGCATAATACGCTTGATGTCTTTTGCAAAAGACCCTCCGATTAATCCTATACCGATTACAAATATGTTCATACTAAAATCTTTCTATTGCCTCTTGAATCTTCTCTTCCGTAACACAAAGTGAAAACCGAATATAACCCTCCCCGTTCGTTCCAAAAATAGTGCCCGGTGCTATGAATATGTTCTTGTCATATAATACTTCATCGATAAATTTCTCTGCAGGCTTACTTGCCGGTGGCAACTTGGCCCAAACGAACATGCCGACGGCATTTTTGTCATACGTACATCCTAATTTATCAGCCAACTGAAACATCAATTCCCTTCTAGAAGAGTATACCTCATCAAGATGTTCAAACCACTTCTTACCACTTTGAAGCGCAGCTATTGCTCCCTTTTGAATTCCGTAGAACATACCGGAATCCATATTGCTTTTCACCTTTAAAATAGACTGAATATGACCTGCCTTGCCCAGGACCATACCTACACGCCATCCAGCCATATTGAAGGTTTTGCTCAAAGAATTTAATTCCAAAGCAACTTCTTTCGCTCCTTCAACATTCAGAATACTAGTGGGACTCTGACTTAAGACAAAACTGTACGGATTGTCATTCACCAGCAAAATATTCTTCTCCTTAGCAAAATCGACTAATTGTTCTAATTGTGCTGTAGTTGCCGTCGCTCCTGTAGGCATATGAGGATAACTCACCCACATTAACTTAACTTTTGAAAGGTCTTGGTTCCCCAAGGATTCCAAATTAGGAAACCAACCATTGGCTGCTTGAAGGTCATAATTTCTACATACCCCACCCACTAATTTTGTAACCGAGTTGTATGTCGGATATCCCGGATTCGGAATCAAAACCTCATCACCAGGATTTAAAAATGCCATGCTGATATGCATGATCCCCTCCTTAGAACCCATTAATGGCAGAACTTCACTGGTCGGATTAACCAATACGGTGAATTTCGACTTATAGAAATTCGCAATAGCCTCTCTCAACTCAGGTAAACCTTGATAGCTTTGGTACTGGTGCGCTCCAACATCGGTTATTGCATTTTTTACAGTATCAATAACAGCTTCGGAAGGCTCCAAATCAGGACTCCCAATTCCCATATTGATAATCGGGCGACCTTCGGCCATAAGTCTACGAACTTCTCGCAACTTTTTTGAGAAGTAGTATTCCTGAACCGTTTCCAATCTATCAGCAGTTCGTATCATACTCTTGCATTTTTATAAGCACCCAATACTTTAAAGTCTTCGGACATGATGTTCAACAATGCTTTTGCCTTTTCAAAATTGGCATAACCATCGAAAGTCACATCAACGAAGAAGGCATATTTCCAAGGACTTTCAATAATGGGGAGGCTTTGAATTTTAGTCAAATTCAAATTGCAATCACTCATCACATTAAGCATAGCCGCCAAACTACCACGTTTGTGATCTGTTATGAAACGTACCGATGCTTTATTTATATCCTCCTTTGGAAGCTCTTTATTTTTTGTTTTTACAATGATAAATCGAGTGGCATTATTCTTAATAGTCTGTATGTCCGATGCTACGATGTCCAAACCATAAAGTTCAGCGGCAACCTTGGGTGCAATGGCTGCTATTCCCTTTGCACCATTCTGTTGAATTTGTCTGGCGGTTTCAGCTGTATCCACATCCTCCACCATTTTTATATGTGGTCTAGTCTTCAAATATTCCCGGCACTGTAAAAGGGCCATGGGATGTGAGCGAACTTCTTTAATATCATTCAGGCTTTGACCTTTTAAAACCATGAGATGATGATGAATATTTAAATAGTATTCCCCAATAATATGCAACCCATTGTCATATACTAGGGCATAATTGGGTATTATCGACCCAGCAATAGAATTTTCTATGGCCATTATTCCCTTATCGGCAGCACCTTCCAGTAGTTGATCTACCAGACCATGAAACGACAAACATTCTACCAATTCGATGTTACTATCTCCGTAATAATCTTTCGCTACCTGATGGTGGTTCGAACCTTGAATCCCCTGTATGGCTATTTTTAATTTCATTTCTAAAACTATTAACACAAAAAAAGTCCCGCTTTTGCGGGACTTCCATATTATATCTTCGATCAATATATTATAACAGTCCCGTACTTCCTTTAAAAAAGAAGTAGAAAAAAAATCTGTTATAAAAATATTGCTTGATCATAATACACTTAAACTTGTGGCTAATGTATGAATTAAATTTAAAAATCTCCTTTTAGAGAGATTTTTTTTCTATTTGATTACATTTTATTAAGATCTCTGACTATTTCTAATCCTCTTTGGCTGTAGGCAAGAACCTTATGACAAAGAGTTTTCATTATCAAAAAACCCTAAATAAGGGGTATCTTATTAAAATTGATTGATCTTAAAGGACTTATATCATTCTAAGAACCTACTAAATCTGTTTACATAGGCATTGAACTCATCCGTTTCTCCTTCTATCATCTCTAAATCATTATTTCCAACTAGGATATCAATATTTCTTCTATAGCCTTGTAAGGCACTAAAAAGAGCATCTAAATTTTGATTCTGCTCTTCTCTTGACATTTCTGCATAGTATAACAATTGTTCCTGATAAACATCCTTTAATTCGTAGTACACTTCCCTAGCCTTTTTCCTTTCCCCTACTTTATAATAGCCATCTAGAAAGGGTTCTACGTAGGTATAAAACCCAAAATGCTCTATAGGAATATTTGTCATAGCCATTTCGACAACCTTCTTTGCTCTTTCTATTTTATTGTCTTCCAACAGTTTTTCAAGCAGACGTGCTAAAGTTATTCTATACGTAACGCCTCCTTGCTTTCTTGTTTGTGGGTCATGATAGATGTCTGGGCTTCCAGAATTACCCCATTCCCATTTTTTTACAATGTCAAACATTAGGTCTGAATCTATTCGGCCTTTACTAATAACACTTTCGCTTTCGGTTTTAATTGGCACTAATTTGTACACTAGTCCATCCAACTGCAGGTATTCCGTCATCCAGATATACTCCTCTTCATCGAAACTTCCTCCTGAAAAATAAATGGGTCTTTTCCAATCGTTGTTGGCAATGATATCAAGCATCATCATCTGTCCTTTCGAAATACCAGTCTCAGGTAAATCAATGTCAATATAATCTACTATTTCCGAAGTGTCCTTCGCTTTTACCAATCCTGTTTCCAACACGTTTTTCTTATTTACCGGAACTCTGATCTTATTGGTTGGGTAAAACACGGCATCCAAATAGTTTTCAGAAAAGTCATTTAGGTTTCGGCCTTGCTTTTCCATGAGACTTTTGACCTTAGTTTGCGGCCGGTCACTTGCTATCCACTTCATGAAATCTTGAATAGGCCAGCGTTTCTCGGTTAAACCGACATGATAAACAACATCACGAGAACCATATTGATACAGATCATGTGTCAACTGTGAGGGAATAGGCTCACTCTCATAAGCCTTTTGTTTCATCTGATCTATATACCAGTCGGTGTTAAAGTATGGTGTACAAACGATTCGCACATCAGTTCGGTAGTCTTCGATTTCTTGAACATACCACAACGGAAAGGTGTCAATATCTCCAATAGTAAATAGAATCGAGCCTGAATTTTGTTGGGTAGAGTCCAAATACGCTTTTGCCATTGAAAGTGCCGTATAGCGATTTGAACGATCATGATCATCCCAATTTTGATGTGCCATTAAACCAGGTACTGCCAGCAGACAAATTACCCATAACATAGGGGCTAGAATTTTTGCTTTGCTAATTTTTCGCAATTCTTTGTAAAGGGCGAAAAATCCTAAACCTATCCAGATACCAAAAACATAAAATGAGCCCACAAGTGAATAATCACGTTCCCGCGGCTGGAATATTACAGGATTCGTATAAAATTGAATGGCAATACCCGTAAACATGAAAAATACAAACAGCACCCAGAATTGTTTTGGGTTTCGTTGTATTTGGAAGACGAGTCCTATTATGCCCAAGATAAGTGGTAAAAAGAAATAGGTATTCCGGCCTTTGTTATTCAAAATATCTGATGGTAAATTTTCTTGACTACCTACACGTAAACTATCAAATAGTTCAATGCCACTTATCCATTCCCCATTTCCATCAAATCGGCCCTGCTCATCATTCTCTCTCCCAACAAAATTCCACATAAAATATCGCCAATACATATAACCGAACTGGTAATGCACCATGAATTTTATATTCTCCCAAAGTGTTGGTGGTATAACTTCTATATAGTCCTTCATATCTTTCAGAAAGAGAATGTACTGGGCGGAAGTTATTGCTCCTTCAACCTGTTTTTCACGAAACTTTAGTACCGCTTCCTCTAGGTCAGGATTAGACCGATACCTAGGTTTTATTTTGAATTCCAGTTCGCCATAAAATTCCATATAGTTTTCCGCATTGGCATCACTCCACATTCGTGGTAATAGGCCCATATGTTTCTCATTTGATCCTCGTATCGCACGTTCATGCTTATTTACAATCTCATAGATCCCCAATTTATCATTCCTTTCATACTTAGGGCGGTCATCTTTATCAGGATAGTCGGAGGCAAACATATCAGAATAATAGGCTCCATAAAATGGACTATCCGTACTTGGGTATTGTTCTCTATTGTAGTAGGCCAAAAGCGAACGCGCATCTGATGGATTATTTTCATTTATAGTTACCTTAGAACTGGCACGAATGGGCAGCATTAGCCAAGAGGAAAAACCCAACAACAAAAATAATAACGATAGCACAATTGTATTAGCCCTTCGATACCCTCTTTTTTTCGTGTACCTAAGTACCAAATAAAAAGTTATTACCATTGCCAAACCCATAATCACACTACCTGAATTGAATGGAAGGCCAAAGGTGTTCACAAAAAAGACCTCACTCCACCCAAAGAGCTTAAGAGCATAGGTTAGCGAGAATTTAAAAACCAGCATCAAAATAGCAATTACGGTTATGTTGGCAACAAGAAAACTCTTTATAGTGACCTTTTTATATCTTTTGAAATAATAGAACAGTCCAATTGAGGGAATTGCCAAAAAGCCCATGAATTGAATCCCAAATGTAAGTCCTATAACAAACGATATAAGTAACAGCCATTTATTTCCTCGCGAAGTATGGAGGTTATCTGTCCATTTTAGACCCAACCATAAAAGCAAGGCCATAACCAAACTGGCAGTCGAGTACACCTCGGTCTCGGTGGCATTGAACCAGAAACTGTCAGAAAATGTAAAGGCCAATGCACCAATTAGTCCGCTTCCTAGTGTCATTCGTAATACCTCTGAACTTTGTTGGCCTGTTGAACTTATCAACTTTATTGTCAAATTTGTAATTGTCCAAAACAAAAAGAGAATGGTGAAAGCAGAAGATATTACTGATACGTAATTCACCATTAAAGCAACTTGGGTTTTGTCAAGGGCAAAAAGGGAGAAAAAGGCACCTATCATTTGTAGCAAAGGTGCACCCGGCGGATGTGCGACTTCTAATTTGGCTGAAGTAGCAATATATTCACCGGTATCCCAAAAACTTACCGTGGGTTCTATGGTCAGACCGTAAACAATTAAAGCGATGGAAAAAACGCTCCACCCCAAACGAATATTCCAAGTACGGAAAGTCTTTACAGTCATTTGAACATATTTCTGTTCAAAGGACATTTAGAAAAAGAAAAAATGAAACAATTTGGGGTCTGATTTAAGTACTAGTACCCCTACGAATTTTGTGCTTTTTGCAATAATTCTTGTCTATTAGACACCTGTAACTTACTATAAATATTGGTAATATGGGTTTTTACCGTACTTAAACTTATAAAGAGTTCGTTGGCAATTTCCTTATTCGTCTTGCCTTTTACGATTAAGTTTTGAATATTCTGCTCTTGCCTACTCAAAGGAACAACTAATGGTTCTTTTTTCCTCCTCAATATTAAAAATCCAATCAAACCGAACACTAAGAAACCTAAAACATAATTAATGATTTTACTCCAAGCATATTTTTCCTTGATGATATTCTGTGTCAAAAAAGCCAAGCGATTTTCAAGAAAAACGTAATTTTTTGCAGGCATCTCGCTTTCTTTAAGTTCAGAAAGCAAAGCAAGATAGAAGTCAGAATTTTTGGAAATGTCTTGCTCTAAAAGCCCCTTTTTCTCCAATTGCTTGACTCCAATCAACTTCACCATTAAAATGCGAAGGGAATCTTTTGCATAACTTTTATATTGATTTTCTCCATCTTCTTGGGCCAATCGAGATTGTAATAACTCGGTTTCAAAAGCCTGTAATTTTTTCCACTCTTTATCAGCAGCATTAGTGGTCGAATAATCAGCAAAGGGGGGGGCGGTTCTGTAAAAATGAATTTTATCCGTTTTCGATAAGATAAAAGTTGTTCCGTTCGATATGGTATCCTTTAAAACTTCTTCAACCCGGTTGACATAGATACGATACACCGCATCTTTATTAGAAATATGCTTCTTATCAAATGTAAATGACCCATCTTTCTTTAAGGTTGCCCAAGCAACGGGTTTTGCAAATTTTAAATCATTGATATGGTCAACATCCAACTTCGCTAACTTGACTCTGAGTTTGTAACTTTCTCCCTCTACATCAACTTGACCGGAAATGGCCGTTTGGGCTGAAAGATGAAAACCGATACAAGTGACTACTAAAAAAAGAATCTTTTTAACCATTCTAACTTCTTTTTATTCCCTAACTAAGATAACTATTTTCCACTTGAGATAAGAAAGTATCGACTACCTCATCCAATTCATTCTGAATATTTGGATTAGTACAATTCGTTAGAATAGCCAAAACCATCTGCTGATCAGGATAAACAAAAAAATTAGAGTAGCCCCCCACTCCATTCCCTATATGACCAAAGAACGGTCTTCCTTGGTTGTCCTCACTTACTTGCCAACCGAGGCCGTAATAGGTTTTGCTTCCATTGATGATTTCGGAGGTTAAAAAAGGGGAAAGTACTTCTTTGTTTAAGATATTTCCGTCTAAATAGGCCTGACCAAATTTAGCAATGTCTTCTGCCGTGGATAGGTATCCACCACCTGCTAATTTATAGTAGTTATTTACGGGAATCGCTGTTCGGAAGCCCAGACGATTTTTAGAATAAAATTTCACTACTCTTTCGGTCACGTCGAGTGGAGTTGAGTCTGGATCTTCCTGTTCTAAAAGGTTCTCGTCTCCATTCGAACGGACAGCCGTTGGGGCAAAAGTATTTTTCATACCCAACGAATCCAATACTTTTTCCTGAACATATTCTTCAAAAGGAACACCACTTGCTTCTTGCATAGCCAATGAAATCAAAACCCAATCGTAGCTATTATAAAGGTAGTCTGTTCCGGGCTCGAAAAGCAGACTATCACCTGCAAAGATTTTAATACTTTCTCTGATGGTGTATGGTTTATTGAGTGCATATTCGGCACCTTGGTATCCCCTGATTCCGGCAGTATGGCTGGCAAGTTGTCTAATAGAGAAATCCCATTTCTTTTTAGGGTAGTATGGTACATAATTGTAAAAAGAAGTATCCAAATCCAGGATTCCTTCATTGACCATATGCGCTAAGGCGGTAGCAGCAATATTCTTTGAAACACTAGCTATGCGGAAAATAGTCTTTCTTGGATCAATCCTATTTTTGGTCTCTAAGTCAGCAAAACCATACCCCTTTTGGAATAGCGTTTTGCCTTCTTTTAAAACTGTAATCGCGAGTCCTGGAATTTTCTTTTCCACAATTAGTGCATCCAGAAGGGTGTCGGCTTTCACCAAGCCGGTTAACGAAATATCATCAGCTATAATCCTTTTGGAAGCAAAGACATTTTTTAGGTATTTGATTATCGGGTTCAAAATTGTAGTGAATTGTAGATTATTGGTAGATCAATTCTTGAAAATCAACTTTCCATTAAAAAGTTCGTCTACTTCAACTTCTATCGGTCTATTGATGCTGATAACATCACCGGTACCTCGAATCGCTCCTGTTAAGGATTGTTGCGGATTTACAAACACATCATTCGAACCTCTATGATCTACCGAAACAAATTCGGCCATTAAATTCTCGGCTTCGATTCGCGAATCCCCAGCTGCAACCTGAACACCAAAATTCGTGGTGATACCTCGTAGCTTAAAATAGGCAATTCCATTTACAATAATGTTCACATTTTCTGAATTCAATTCCAAATCAAATTCCCCATCCGTAGTCTCACTTTCAGAATTTAGGAAACTTTCCGAAATCAACGTTAAACTACTATAATTCAAAACACCGTCACTATTAATGGTCTGTCCGGTACTGCTTCTTATTTCCGTTATGTTCGGGGAGGTAATGTAGATTTTGGTTGTACCATACTCTCGAAAATAATTACAATCATTAGTGTCACGAAGTAAAAGGCGGTCGTCTTCTACTTCTGTTGTCACTTCATTTCGGAGGAATTCACCAGTTTCCACCTCAACCTTTTGTTGTACCCCTACCTTGAGTACCAAGCTTACATTTTCAAAAACAGTGATTTTATTAAAATCCTCGACCGAGACTTCATAACGAACCAATTTTCCAGAATTTTGGAAACAGTCTGAGGAGGAATCGGAATTACATCCGCATAAAAATAGTATGGCTACAGACAAAACCAAAATCTTAAATAGATATCGACTCCGCTCGACCAGACAAATATGTTTTACAATCAATCTCATAATCTAATTCCTATTCCAAATTCTACGGCCTCAGCAGCAGCGCCATGTGATTTAAGTGAGATTTCCCCAAACCATTGATTGCCGAAATAGCGTTTTAGTCCCATTCGATTATAGACCTTACCTTCAAAATCAAATGGGTAGTATACATAATACCCCAATTGACTCGTGATGCTTAACTTATTGATAAAAAGTTCGTGCCCAATAAAAACTCCCACTCGTTTAAAATCGGTATCCGCGGCTACATCATTCTCTGGAAACGAAATGGACTGATACCGAATCAATTCCTTTAAAAATTTCGAAAAAAAGATGTCGGTTCCGACTTGTACTGAACTTTTTCTACCTAAGCGTTTATCAGCATATCCTGAGAAAATGGCAAATCCATATTGTCCCGAATTAATTACATCACTTTCATTCACGCCTGTTCGAAACACCAAGTTATATCGAATTGGTTCGGTGATTTTTTCCTTTTCCCTTCGTATATATTCCAACTCTTCATTTCCACCAAGATTATACACTAATCCCGCATTGAAAGCTAAAGTATTTGTTGATGTATTAGGCGCTTTTACGTTGGCATTTGAATAATGAACAATGGAAATGCCGGCTTTGAAACCTAAGTTTTCAAAGATATTCTCTTTATGAAAATTCAACATCAGGTATGTAGAACTCAACAAACGACTGCCATAGGCATTATTACGAAAATTAGTGTTCTTGTCATATGGATTTGTAGTATACGCCAGGCCTTGTCCTATACGAAATTGAAGGTTGCGTTTCAAGAAATAAAAATTGAAATGAGCATACAGTCCAAGGTTCTTACCCAAAGTTGGGTTGACCATATCTTGATAAATAAAGGAAGCTCCCAAATCAGGGTAGTTATACCATTGTTCCCATTCCTCATTGCCAAAAGTCTTGCGATTATACCCCAAAATTACCCCCGACGGATGTTCGGTAATCAAATGGGAAATATCAGGGTTATGTAGAATGATCGAGCCATAGAACGGACTGGCATCTAATGTATATTTCTTCTCCTCATTATTTTGAGAGAAACCGACCATTATAGAAAAAAGGAAACAGAAAAGAACTTTTGGGTTCATGGGGTGCAAAGTTAATCAGATAAAATTTCATGCTTCCTGTTTAAAGTTGATTTTCATCAAAACTTGAAACCTGAAACTCAAAACACCTCTTGTGCAATCGCTCTTATGTTGTCCGATTTACCCATTGAATAGTAGTGCAAAACAGGTATCCCGGCCGCTAATAACTCCTTCGACTGATGTATGCACCACTCTACTCCAACTTGCCGAACTGCCCTATTATCTTTACAACCCATTACTGCATCGACTAAATCTTCAGGCAAATCGATTTTAAAAACCTGAGGTAAGAGATTCAAATGTTTTTCTATGGCAATCGGTTTTATTCCCGGAATTATGGGAACATCAATTCCAATGGACTTTGCTGCATCAACGAAATCAAAGAATTTTTTATTGTCAAAAAACATCTGGGTCACCACATAGTTAGCACCCGCATCTACTTTTTCCTTTAAGCGTTTCAAATCCGTTTTCATAGAAGGTGCTTCAAGATGTTTTTCCGGATAGCCCGCCACACCGATACAAAATTCTGCGCAATCGTCAGTCTCAATAACTTCATGCAGGTATTTTCCGCAATTCAAATCTTGAATTTGTTTTACCAGGCTGATTGCATAGTTGTGCCCTCCTTTGGTGGGCTCAAAATATTTCTCTTCACGCATAGCATCACCACGTAAGGCCATAACATTATCAATACCGAGGTAGTGACAATCCACCAACAAATACTCGGTCTCTTCTTTGGTAAACCCTCCACATAGCACATGTGGAACGGTATCAACATCATATTTGTGTTTTATGGAAGCACATATGCCCACCGTACCCGGTCGCATGCGGGTCAATTTCTTATCCAGTAATCCATCACGATCAATATATACATATTCCTCTCGTGAGGTTGTCACATCAATAAACGGAGGTTTGAATTCCATCAAAGGATCAATGTTATTATACAATTCTTGAATATTCCGTCCTTTTACAGGGGGAATTATTTCGAAAGAAAAAAGTGTTTTTCCCTTAGCTTCTTTTATGTGGTCCGTAACCTTCATTTATGTTTTTCTAAATTCTATTAATCGTCAGCAATATTAGGGGCCAACCATTTTATGGCCTCGTCAATTGATATGCCTTTTCTATTCGCGAAATCCGCTACCTGGTCTTCTTTTATTTTTCCCAGTCCAAAATAACGAGCTTTCTCGTTTCCGAAATAATATCCCGAAACTGAAGCTGCCGGCCACATAGCCAGGCTATCGGTTAGTTTTACGCCAATCTTTTCTTCTACCTGAAGTATCTCCCAAATAGTCAACTTTTCTAAATGGTCGGGACAAGCAGGGTAACCAGGCGCAGGCCGAATTCCTTTATATGATTCATTAATTAGTTCCTCATTACTTAAACCTTCATTTGCTGCATAGCCCCAATGCTTTGTTCGCACTTCTTTGTGCAAGTACTCCGCAAATGCTTCCGCCAAACGGTCGGCCAATGCCTTAATCATAATGGAGCTGTAATCATCTAAATCCTTTTCATAGGCCGCTGCCAATTCTGCCGTACCGAATCCTGTGGAAACACAGAAACAACCCATATAGTCTTGCTTGCCACTTTCTTCAGGTGCTATAAAATCGGCCAGTGCTATATCGGCAATGCCTTCTCTTCTTTGCAATTGCTGCCGCAGGGTTCTGAAAATAAAATTTTTCTCAGGCTGCCCTTCGACTTCGCTCAGGGTGACTTCGATATCGTCATGATAAATAGTATTTGCAGGGAATAATCCGAAAATTGCCTTTGCCTTCAATTTCTTTTCAGCTAAGACCTCATTCAACATTTTTTGGGCATCGTTGAATAAATCGGTTGCTTGTTTCCCAACCACGGTATCGTTCAAAATATCCGGATATTTCCCATGGAGTTCCCAACTTCTGAAAAAGGGAGTCCAATCAATAAAAGGAATGAGCTTATCCAAATTCATATCTTCAATGATTTGGATTCCCAACTCATTAGGCTTCACTATTTCGGAAGTGTTCCAATCAATTTGAAACTTATTTGCCCTGGCTTTCTCTATGGATTTATATTCCTTCTGTATAGCACGTTTCAAGAATTTATCGCGAAAGATATCATAGTCCTGCTTGATGGATTTTTTATACACATCTGATGTCTCTTTTTGAAGCAAATCACCAACAACGGTAACCGCTCGGGAGGCATCATTGACATGCACCACAGCCTGACTATATTGTGGGTCTATTTTCACCGCCGTATGCGCCTTGCTAGTCGTTGCCCCTCCAATCAATAAGGGAACGGTAAAATTCTTGCGCTGCATTTCTTTCGCCAAATGTACCATTTCATCCAATGAAGGGGTTATCAATCCGCTCAGTCCAATCACATCTACATTATGTTCAATAGCCGCTGCAATAATCTTTTCCGGTGGCACCATAACTCCTAAATCAACAATTTCATAATTGTTACAGGCTAGAACCACACTGACAATATTCTTACCGATATCATGTACATCTCCCTTTACAGTAGCCATTAAAATCTTTCCAGCTCCCGCCGAACCTCCTTCTTGTGGATTCGCCAACTTCTCCTCTTCGATATACGGCAGTAAGTATGCAACCGCTTTTTTCATTACACGGGCAGATTTCACCACCTGTGGCAAGAACATTTTACCGCTTCCGAAAAGATCCCCTACCACATTCATTCCAGTCATCAAATTGCCTTCGATAACTTCAATAGGTTTGTCAGATACCTGCCTTGCTTCCTCTACATCTTCCGTTATGTATTGGTCAATTCCTTTGACCAATGCCCTTGTAATTCTGTTTTGAAGTGGTTCTTCGCGCCATGACAAATCTACTTTGCTTTCTTTAGAGGTTCCCACCACAGATTCCGCAAAATCAAGTAACCTCTCCGTAGCATCATCACGTCTGTTGAGCATCACATCTTCAACATGCTCCAATAAATCTTTAGGTATATCATCATACACCTCCAGCATCGTAGGATTGACAATACCCATGTTCATTCCAGCTTTTATAGCGTGATATAGAAACACGGAATGCATTGCTTCCCTAACGGGATTATTTCCTCGAAATGAAAATGAAACATTACTTACCCCCCCACTTACACTACAATGAGGTAGGTTTTCACGAACCCACTTTGTGGCATTAATAAAATCGAGTGCATTTAATTTGTGCTCATCCATTCCGGTAGCAACCGGGAAAATATTTAAATCAAAAATGATATCCTCAGGGGGAAAACCAACCTCATTGACTAGAATATCGTAAGAGCGTTTTGAAATTTCCAAACGCCGCTCATAATTATCAGCTTGACCAACTTCATCAAAAGCCATTACGATTACTGCGGCACCGTATCTTTTTATTAGTTTGGCGTGATGAATAAATTCTTGCTCTCCCTCTTTAAGGCTTATAGAATTTACAACACACTTCCCTTGAACCACTTGGAGCCCAGCTTCAATGATTTCCCATTTCGAACTAT
>CAZTLZ010000087.1:0-14301 GCA_964614665.1 uncultured Maribacter sp. | reverse complement strand
TATTATTGTCCCAAAGCACACGAGGGATATCCCGATTTAAGCTCATTTCCTTCACTGTTCCGTTGGAAGTAATGCGAACATAAAGGATAGCATTCTCCGAAATTTTTCGGTGTTTTCGGGTAAAGAATAGTACTGATAATCTACTGTTGTTGTGCATGTTATACGTCTTTAAGTTAATACTAGAGGTTGGTAAAGACGAAAGCAAAATACCTTCAAAAGCTACTTAAAGTTACAACAATATATGTGCCGAGAATTATCCCGTTACGCACACGATTTATATGATTTCAGATGGTTTTATATGATATCATAAAAAATAAAAAGCACTGACAATCAATAGATTAACAGTGCTTTGCTTCTGTCAGAACGGCAGTTCGTCGGGATGACAGGATTTGAACCTGCGACCACTCGACCCCCAGCCGAGTGCGCTACCGGACTGCGCTACATCCCGAATTCGGATTGCAAAAATATAAAAGTGGAATAGATTTACTTCTATCTTTCTTGGAAAAAATCAGAACCTAATCAAGGCTCTCCATCCATTCATACATTCTCTCGGTCCAGCCCATAAGGTGCGGGTCTTTACGAGCCAAAGAAAATCCGTGCCCTCCCTTTGGGTATATATGCATGGTCGCTGAAACTCCTTTATCCTTTAACGCTCGATAAAATAGTAAACTATTCTCAACAGGCACACCTTTATCATCAGATGCGTGTAACAGAAAGGTAGGAGGCGTATTTTCGGTTACTTGTTTTTCATTGGAAAAATAATCGACCATTTCCAATTTGGGGTTCTCCCCTATTAAGTTCTTTTTGGAGCCTCCATGGGTTAAATCACCAAAAGAAATAACCGGGTATCCTAAAGCCATAAAATCAGGTCTTGCACTTAAGGTATCTGCCTTGTCCTGAGGTTCATATACCGTTTCATTGAAATGTGTACCTAAAGTAGATGCTAAATGGCCACCCGCTGAAAAGCCCAGTATTCCAATTTTATCGGCGTCGATATGGAAGCTTTTGGCCTTACTACGAACTAATCGCAATGCTCGTTGCGCATCTATGAGGGGAACATTATGCTTATCCTTTTGTGATTTTGAAGAAGGCAAGCGATACTTGACTACAATACCTGCAATACCCTTTCCATTTAAAAATTTTGCTATATCGGTTCCTTCCCAATCATAGGCCAAAATACCATATCCCCCACCGGGGAAGATCAACACGGCCTTACCATTGGCATTCGATTTTGCCGGAAGATATACTTCGATAGTAGGCTCTTGTACTTTGCTGATAATAAGAATACCATCACGTTTATGCTCCTCAACCTCATCAGATGCAATACGATTTGGTATCTTGTCAACCGGCCACAATGGTATTATGGTGTCTTGAGCAAGTATTTGACTCGTCAATAGAACTAGTACTACTACAAATAAATTTCTCATCCTTTTAAGATTTTGTTATTCACATTTCCATTTAAAATTAGCAATCGGGTCTTTTGATGCGCCTTGCAGGTTATAGTGCCACCACTCGGTTCTCGTTGACCAAAATCCATGTTTTTCCATTGTTTCCTTGAGCAATTTTCTATTATCCAAAACTTCTTGAGGTAATTCTAGGTTATCATGGTAGGCCCGCTTTCCGAAGAAATCGAAATCTGTGCCCATATCCAATTCTTTACCCTCTAAAGTTACCAAGGTGATATCCACAGCGCCGCCTTTATTATGAATCGATCCTTTTACGGGATTTGCCACATATTGAGGATTCGGGACAATCTTCCACATTTTATACTGTACTGAATTGGGTCGATAGCAATCAAAGAACTTGATTTTCACACCTTGTTGCCTAAATGTTTTGTTAGCCGCCAACAAAGCTTTGACAGTTTTCACACGGGTATAACATTCTGCACATTCGTACACCTGTGCCTTTAGAAAATTATTCTCCGTTGCATATCTCATATCATAAGCAAAGCCGTCGCTAAAATCAGCCAATCGAACAAATGTTGAATCGGATAAACCAACAATCGATTTAAACTTTTTTTCTGAGGTCGGTTTCTTCTTCGGAACGCTGTCCTGAATCTCCAACTCCTCTTCCGATAGGCCTTTCACTTCTTTTTCAGTTGAAAATTTTTCCTTGCATCCTAAAAGGAGTAACACTATAATAACAGGCATTATTTGTTGAAATCTCATATGCTCATTCTTCGATTGCCCAAGTTAATCTTTTAAAAAATTCATTGTAGACTAAAGTTTTTCCTTTTTTGGGGTTTCCATCTTCTCCCATGCGCACAAAAACCATGTCCCATTCAGGAATCACGAAACACATATTATTATGTAATCCACTGGTATAGTACAATGATTTAGGTGCATCTGGCATATGATAGTTGCCAGTGGGCATCACACCATTCACCCACCAATTATACCCATAACTACCGCGCCCATCGATATTTTTTCTATCGGTATCTGCTACTTTGTCCGTAAGGACCTGATTTGTGGTCGCATATTTAATCTTATATCTTGAAAGTAGTTGTTTTCCATTCCAATGCCCTTCATTGAGATATAAATAACCGAAACGTGCCAATTGATCTGCATTGATTATCATCCCGGTACTACCATTATTTATTGGAATACTATCCACTACCCCTTCCGTAACCCACTTATATTCACCCATGCCAATAGCATTACCTATGTTGCCATCAAATACTTCTTTCAGTGTTTTTCCAGCCTTCATGGTCAACAAGCGTCCGAACATCATCTGAGCCTCATCCCAATAGGCATATTCCGTACCAGGTTCGAACAAAGGAGTATCAATCTCGTAAGGTGTCCGTGACCAGTCTTCACTGGGCTCCTCCCATCTACTTATACCCTTACCATTGTAACCTGAGGTCATACTCGCAAAATGCTTTAGTTTTAATTTTGGATAAAGTGCTTCCATTTCAGGGTCTATTTCTTTCGCATTCGTATAGGAATGAACCAAACCAAAATCGCTTAATAAACCAAGAACTGTAACTGTAAAGGATTTACTGGCTGAATAAATATTGTGCTTTTTATAAATACTATCGCCTTGATAGACAACATACCCTTTTCGAGCAATAAGGACTTCTTCAAGCCCATCCTCGCCAGACTCCGTAGCTAAGTACTCTAAGGCCTCCTGTAATTTTTGGGAATTGACCCCAAGCTCTTCAGGAGCTCTTTCTTGCCATCTGTCTTCCGGAAAAACTATGGGCAACTCCTGTGGGGTATTGCAAGAAACGGTAAGTATCAAGAAAATAATTATCCATGTACTTTGCCTATATAACATTATTGGATTTTGAGACGCTCATAGTTGATGCATTAAGAACTTTATTCCTGTAATATTCAGATATTTTCTGTGTCAATATCGGCTTCGCTTTAGATTTGTGAATACTTTTCGGAAGATTTATATACTTTTAGTGGACTGGACAAGGTTTACGTTCAACCACATCTATTTCAAAACACTATTAAATGAAACTTCAATTGCTCTTGTTCGCACTCGTTTTATCATGTTTTTGTTCTTGTAAAGATAAAAAGTCCATGGAAAATGTGAAAGTCAAAGTCCAAAGTACTCCATGGATGTTAGGTTTTGAAAAAACCGACCTCAACCCGATAATGACAGCGGATTCGAGTTATGTATTTAAAGACCCAATTACGAATACGCAAGTGCAATGGCAAAAGGCAGATGTCTTCAACCCGGCGGCAATTGTGCGAAACGATACTGTTTTCATGCTCTTTAGAGCCGAGGACAATCCTGCTGCCGCTCTCGGTGGCCGGACATCTCGAATCGGACTGGCCTTCAGCACGGATGGTATCCATTTCACGAAACATCCTGAGCCTGTTTTTTATCCTGCAGAAGATGAATTTCTGAAATGGGACTATCCTGGTGGTGTTGAAGACCCTCGTGTGGTAGAAACTCCGGACGGTAATTATATTATGCTCTATACAAGTTGGAACAAAGACGTTGCACGCCTTTCAAGCGCCTATTCAGAAGACCTTAAAACCTGGAAGAAAAATGGGCCGGTATTTCAACATGCTCATGATGGTAAGTTTTTGGATATCTGGAGTAAGTCCGGATCCATCGTAACCGAACTAATAGATGGTAGATTAAAGGCTAAGAAATTCCAAGGAAAGTACCTTATGTACTGGGGCGAACTTTTTGTCAACCTAGCGGAATCCGAAAATGGTCTAGATTGGTCTCCGGTTTTAGATGAAGCAGGTGAACCACTACATGTATTTAACCCTTCATTAAATGAATTTGACAGTCACCTCACAGAGCCTGGGCCACCTGCACTATATACCGAGAAAGGCATTCTTCTTTTCTATAATGGAAAAAACCTAAGTGGCGAAGGCGCCTCCACTAAATACCCTGAAGGCACGTATTGTGGTGGACAGGTACTGTTCGATAAGAACAACCCTTCAGAGCTTTTGGCACGATTAGAAACTCCTTTTATTTGCCCTAGTTTGCCTCATGAAATAAGTGGTCAATACCAAGCAGGCACCACCTTCATAGAGGGTTTGGTCTTTTACAAACACAAATGGTTCTTATATTATGGTACCGCAGATTCTATGGTAGGGTTGGCGATAAAAGAATGATTTTTCAATTTTAAGTGAAAAGAATACTTTTCAAATGAGAAAAAACTCATTGATTTTTTTAGGGATTTCCATTACCATGTTCTCATGCATAGAACTGTCAAAGTCCAAAGTTTCTCAATCTTCTGCAAATACAAAGAAACCAAACATTGTCTTAATAATGGCCGATGATCAGGGTTGGGGTGATTTAAGCATGAACGGTAATTCCGATATTCATACACCTAACATTGATGCGCTCGCCATTAATGGTGCTTCCTTTGAAAATTTTTACGTACAACCCGTTTGTTCACCTACTCGAGCAGAACTATTGACCGGAAGGCATTTTACAAGACTTGGGGTACACAAAACTTCAGCCGGAGGTGAGCGAATGAATCTAGGCGAGACAACAATAGCTGAAATTTTCAAAAGGGCCGGATACCAAACCGCCGCCTATGGAAAATGGCATAATGGTATGCAACCTCCCTATCACCCGAATGCAAGAGGTTTTGATGATTATTATGGATTTACCTCCGGACATTGGGGCAACTATTTCAGTCCAATGCTCGAACATAACGGGAAAATTGTAAAAGGCGATGGTTTTTTGGTGGATGACCTAACGAATCATGGTATACAATTCATGGTCGAGAATAAAGAAAATCCCTTCTTCTTATACCTTCCTCTAAATACCCCACATAGCCCGATGCAGGTACCGGATGAATATTGGAATCGATTTAAGGACAAAGAAATTGCTCTAAAATATCATGGTGAAGAATCGACGACCATTGAACATA
This sequence comes from uncultured Maribacter sp., assembly GCA_964614665.1. Classification (GTDB taxonomy): domain Bacteria; phylum Bacteroidota; class Bacteroidia; order Flavobacteriales; family Flavobacteriaceae; genus Maribacter_C. The sequence continues at coordinate 8,951 of CAZTLZ010000087.1, read as the reverse complement.
CCCAGGCCGCCTTGGCCATGGTAGAAAATATAGATTACAATGTTGGTCGAATATCGGCGAAGCTGAAAGAACTGAATCTAGAAGAGAATACCATAATCATATACCTATCGGATAACGGCCCAAATGGCTGGCGATGGAACGGGGGCATGCGAGGTCGAAAAGGGTCTACTGACGAGGGTGGGGTTCGAACACCTTTTCTACTTCAATGGAAAGGTTCGGTGAATGCGGGCAAAGTCATATCTCAAATCGGAAGTTCTATCGATTTATTACCCACATTGGCAAGTCTTGCAGGAATACTACCAACAACCAAGAAACCAATAGATGGTAAAAATCTGGCACCTCTGCTGTTGGAAGAAAATCCAAACTGGGGACATCGTTTGGTTTTTAATCACTGGAATGGAAAAACCAGTGTTCGAACACAACGATTTCGTTTGGATGATAAAGATAGATTGTATGATATCGTTAACGACCGTGGACAAAAAATTGATATTTCTGAACAGTTTCCGAAACTATTGGATTCACTGAAAAAGGCCAAAATTGATTGGCTTTCCAAAATTGAACCCATGACATCGGAAACTGATGACCGTGCCATAACCCTAGGGCATCCTGATTTTGAGTATACTCAAATACCAGCACGCGATGGCATTCCATATGGAAATATCAAACGAAGCAATCGATACCCGAACAACACCTTTTTTACCAACTGGAAAAGTGTAAAAGACTCTATCACATGGGATATCGATGTTCTTGAAGATGGAAAATTCGAAGTGGAAATCTATTATACCCTCGCTGCAGAAAATGTTGGTGTTGCCGTTCAATTGGCAAATGGTAAAAGTATGCTGGTTACACGCATTACCGAACCGCATGACCCTCCACTAGCAGGTATGGAAAACGACCGTGACCCAAGAATGGAATCTTATGTCAAAAATTTTAAACCAAAACGTTTGGGTGAAATATACCTTAGAAAAGGAAGGAGAAAAATGAGTTTAAAAGTGCCACATATGGATGGTAAAGCAGCTATGGATGTTCGGCTTTTAATGTTTCGAAGGATTTAAAATAGTATTATATGAAACAGAAGTTAGATAAAGTATCTATTTTAATCATTCTCATAGCCATATTCAATATACTAATTCACCTACTGGTAGTAAACAATTTGGAGTATCATCGAGATGAATTACTCTATTTCTCATTAGGTTTACATCCTGACTTTGGTTACGCAACTGTACCTCCCGTTATTGGATGGATAGCCGCCTTGATGCAGACTATTTTTGGTTATTCCCTTTTTGCAGTAAAATTATTTCCAGCACTACTAGGTGGATTACTGGTCTGGCTTTCGACAAGAATTGCCAAAGAGCTAGGAGGAGGTTCTTATGCTCAAATCTTGACAGCCGTTGCAATACTAATTGCCCCTTTTTCTTTAAGAACATTTCATTTGTTCCAACCTGTATCTATCGATCTCACTCTATGGACGTTTATACTTTACAACACAATTAGATATGTAAACACGAAAGACAATAAATACTTGATTATAGTAGGTGCGCTTTCAGGCTTTGCTCTGCTCAACAAATATTTGGTTCTATTACTTCTAGCTAGTTTGCTAGTCTCTTTTTTGATTACCTCACATCGTGACATATTTAGAAAAAAATCATTGTATTTGGCATTTGGCATTGCCTTTTTATTTTTTCTACCCAATCTAATTTGGCAAATCATGCATGACTTTCCGGTAATCGATCACATGCAAGCTCTGAATGAGCGTCAGTTGGTTAATGTAGACCGAATTGTTTTTTTGTTCGACCAAATCAACATGACGTTCGCCTCAAGTATTTTATTGGTTTTAGGTCTAGTATTTCTATTACGAACCAAAAGTTATCGTTTTTTAGGATATACTGTTCTCTTTGTAGTCGGCATATTACTCTTCTTACAAGGGAAGAGCTATTACACATTGGGAGTTCTTCCACTTTTAATAGCCTCAGGTACTGTATTAGTTGAGCGATACGTTCAAAACAAAATTATACGTTGGGCCATTCCTTTCCTGATGGTACTGATAACCATTCCTATAACCCCATTTGGTTTGCCAATTTATGGACAAAATGGTATGGTTTCATATTTCAAGGACCTTGAAGACGATTTTGGTTTATTGTTAGGAAGACGGTTTGAAGATGGATCCATTCATTCTTTACCTCAAGATTATGCTGACCAATTGGGATGGGAGGAGTTAGCTCTTTTGACAAACGATGCGTACGAAAAAATACCTGAGAAGGATAAAAGTCTAATATATTGCGAGAATTATGGACAAGCGGGTGCGATTGCTGTAATCGGTAAAAAATATAATTTACCCGAACCGAAAAGTTTCAACGAAAGCTTTGTATACTGGTCCAACCACACTTTCGATCCCGATATTGAATATTTCATCTATATCAATGACGAATTGGGGGAAGATGTCGAGGCTCTTTTTCAAAATATTGAGTTAGTCGGACAGATATCGAACATACATGCCAGAGAATATGGTACGAGAGTCTACTTGTGCTCAAATCCAAAAACCAGCTTTAACGACTTTTGGAGTGAAGTTTTGGAGAGGGTCGATGGCAATCCATTTTAGAACGGCACTTAATAATCCTAAAAAGATCTTAGTTCTTTTTGAAAAACCAATGCATTCGGACCGGACGTTGAAACAAGCTAAAATGCCCTTCCTAAGTTCAAATAGGAAGAGCATTTTATTTTCATATTGATAAGGAGAATATAACTTTAATCCTTTGCTCCTTGTGAAATCAGAAAACTGGTAACTTTTTTGTGCCCTTTAGCTCTCGCCATTTTCAAAGCGGTTCGAACTCTATTACTACCATCTTGAAGTTCTTCCCTACAAACTTTGTTCACATCGGCGCCTTTGTCAACAAGAAATTTAACAATCGACAAGTAGCCTTGCTCGCTCGCGCTGATAAGCGGTGTTTCATCTCCGGGCACCTCTTTGTTAATGTCGGCATCATTATCAACTAAATATTCGACCACTTCCATGTCTCCTGCTTTTGATGCCATAATCAATGGGTTTCCATCTCCTCTTACAGCCATATTGACATCAGCTCCAAGGTTAACGAGTACTTTGACCATTTCAAGATTACGCCCTTTGGCAGCTTGAATCAAAGCGCTACCATCACCGGGAAACTTCATATTGACGTCGGCACCCTTGCTAATTAAAAGTCGTACTAGCTTTATATCACCTTTTCTAGCTGCCATCCATAAAGGGTAACCATCTGAGTTTGTACCTAAATTAGGGTCCGCCCCTTTTTCCATCAATAACTCCGCTATCTTAAAGTTCTCACTACGAATGGCCATTGTCAAAGGAGTACCTTCACCACGCTGTACTAAATTAACATTGTCACCATTTTGTAGCATTTTTTTAACCGCAGCATAATCACCATGACGTGCCGCTCGAAGCAATGGCTTAAGGTCATCATCAAATTCATTTTCATAATCGTTTTCCACTTCCGTATCATTATAAACCTCAACCAAAGGTTCTTGCGCTTGTAAGGTACCGGGTTGGTTCAATAATAAAAGGGTTACAAATAATGTTGGTACTAAAAAAGCATACTTCCAATAACTACTGCTGTTCGACTTTTGTTTGTTCATCATGATAATTCGTTTTTTGATTAATGATTGATTGTAATTTGAAACTAGGGTATTCGATTTTTTATAACTCGCTATGCTTAAAAGGTTCATTTGATAGTCTTCCGAAACAACTTTTTTAGATTCCAACAACAAAGCATCAGTCTGATATTCGATGTTCTTTTCAACTTCCTTTCGATACAGCCAAACCAATGGATTAAACCAGAGAATAATAATAGCTACTTCAGAAAGCAACAGGTCTAGAGAATGGTAATGGCTTACATGAATTTTTTCATGTTCAATAATCTGTTTATAGGTACTATGCCCATATTTATTTGGGGAAATAAAAATATAGTTCAAAAAAGAACAAGGCTCTGTTTCTTCTGTCTGGTTCAAAATGACACAGTGGCCATCACTTGAACGGTCCTTATTTCTAAGAATTTTTAGTCTTATGCTTAACAATTGAGTCAAAAAATTAAGAGAAAGAATTGTTACGCCGAAAAAATACAGCAGCCCCATCCAATAAATCATGCCTCTTTTGGCCTTTGTGTTAGATGGCATGATGATACCTGTACTTTCCCTTGTTTCATACTTTGCAACTTCGGGGGAAGATTTGGGCATCTTTATTTCAGTTGGTTCAATTACCATTGACATATTAGTTTCTGAGACCACCTTATCAACAATACCTTGATTGTTTACTAGCTCAGGAAGTGTCACGAACGGAAGCACAAAAGTTAGTATCAAACCAATCATCAAATACCCCCTATTGACTCTGAAAAAACTTTCCTTTTGAAGGAAAAGTTTATAAAAACCAAAGAGAATCGATAGCACTATTGCAGCTTTTAATAAAAACATCATCATGGCTTTTTCGATTTTATAATATCTACCAATTCTTTAATTTCTAAATCAGAAAGTTTTTCTTGTTTTGCGAAATGTGCCATCATTTTGGGTAGGGAATTTCCAAAATACTTCTTCTTGATATCTTTAATGTCTTCTTTCCTATAGTCCTCAATAGATATTTGGGCGCTATACCTATCCGTATTCCCTATCTTTTCTGACTTTAAAAACCCCTTCTTTACCAAAATTTTTACAATCGTGGCAACTGTATTGTAATGTGGCTTTGGTTCAGCAAGTCGCTCAACTACCTCGCGAATAAAAATTCCATCTTTCTTCCAGACAACCTGCATGATTTGTTCCTCTCGTTCCGTGAGTTTTTTCATAAATGATAGATTTACATTGCAATACTACTAATTTTTTAGTAGATATACTAATTACTTAGTAGTTAAATATAAAAGAAGAAGTGCAAAAAGGTTTTTGGGCTTACTTAATTGATGTAATTTGTTAAAACTTCACTCTCCAAATAACCGATCCGCTCTGATTTTGCTTCGAAAGAAATCGTATTAGGAATCGGTTCGGTATAGATATTCCAGAGGGAATCGTTAGGTTGTTTCCAAAGGATGGTTGCATCCGTCTTCGAGGATATCAAATGAATCTGGTCATTTCTGTCTTCCATTTCCAGAGGAGGTAATTGTGGTTGTTTGCCTTCGGGAAGCCATTTGGCAATTAAATCATCTTCCGGTATTTCACCCAAATCATTCGTCTCTATAATCCATTCATTGAGTACTCCTCTTAATTGAAGCAAAGTATCCTTCATTTCTGGTATGGTAGCAAGATTGTTCAATTCATAAGGGTCATTCTGCAAATTGTACAATTCTTCAGAAGGTTTCGTTGGGTGCAACCATAGTGCCTGCTTTTTAGTTAGTTTCCCTTTTTCATACAGGTTTCTTAATTCATGCATCAAAGGCATTTGTTCACGATATTTCACTGGTAAGGCATGACTCAAGGTAGTATCGAAACTTTTGATGTATTTATAGTTTTCTGAACGTACCGACCGTAGTCGGTCATATACACCATCAAAACGGTCCGATGCATGAAAAGTATATTTTGGCTTGTCTTCCTCTTCAAACTGCCCAAAGTGGGCGATACCCTGCATGACTTTGGGCGGCTCTATTCCAGCCAACGAAAGCACTGTCGGAGCTAAATCGATAAAACTGATAAATCGATTATCTGAAGTTCCGGCATTTTCATTTTCAGGAAACTTAATAATCATAGGTACTTTGGTACCTGTTTCATACAATGCTCTTTTGTACCGAGGGAAAGGCCCGCCATGATCTCCATAGAAGAATATGATGCTATTCTCATAAAGTCCATCCTCCTTTAAATCAGCGATAATTTGGCCAATTTGATTGTCTAAGCGTTTTAGATTGCTATAATTCACCGCCAAATCATGACGTACGATATCATTATCAGGAAAATACGGTGGTACTTTCACTTTCGAAGGATCAACGAAAAGAGAATCGTTACTCCTTTTCCAAATCTGGGATTCATGGCATACCGCAAAATTAAAAACCGAGAAGAAAGGTTGCCCAGGACTACGGTTTCGAAAATGATGGTCCTTACTACTTTCGTCCCACGCCGACTCCAATTTTTGAAAATTATAGTCCTCTTTTGGCCCATTGGAAGTATAATATCCTTTTTCTCGTAAATACTGCGTAAACATCTTTACACCATTCGGAACAATAGGTGAGTAACTAGGTATATCTAAATTCGGATAGGGTTTATCACCTTCACCACGCCATGGGGCATGGGTACGCATATTATGTGTACCCAAAGTTGTTGGATACATTCCTGTAATAATTGAACTTCTGGCCGGGGCACATACAGGCGCGGGAGAATAAGCATTATTAAAAACAACACCATCATCAGAAAGTAATTCCAAATTGGGAAGAGAAATAGCACTATCTCCATACATTGGAAACCATTCGGGCGACTGGTCCTCAGCTACCAGCCAAATAATATTTGGAGGGACACTTACTACCTCTGCGCCTAGTTTTTTTTCTTGCCTACAGCTTAGGACAAGAATAAAAAAAAGAACGAACCAAAATAGATTTTTCATTTTGATGAACATATGTACCCTATTTTATTGTTCATCCAAAGTTTTTAGATACGTCAAACTTTGAGGTACCTGTTTAACCACTCGAGAAGATTCATCCTCGATAAACATATATTCAATTCCTAACTTTTTTGCCTCCGCGACTACACCCGCGATATCAACTTGACCTGTACCTAGTATAACGTTGGTTTCTACGTCTTCATGACCGGTGTTATTTCCTTTGACACCATGCTTCATATCTTTTAAATGCATCAGTGTCATCTTCTTAGGATACTTTTTCATTAGAGCCAACGGGTCACCACCACCATGGTGCGCCCAAAACACATCCAATTCAAAGGTAAAATCGGTTGCATTTTCAGCCATATAGTCGAATAATGTACCGTCTTTGTAAGGACGGAACTCATATCCGTGGGCATGGTAGGCCAAGGTTAATCCGTTTTCTTTCAACAATTTACCTGCTTTGTTGAATACTTCCGTAGCATGTTGAGTTTCCTCTAAATCCCATTTGTTATCATCGTGAGGTACCCAAGCACACATAACATATGTAGCACCAAAGGCTTTTGCATTGTCAATGATTTTTTGTGGATCCTTCTCTAAATCTTCAAAACCGGCCCCAACGCTAACCACAGATAGGTCACGGGACGCCAATTCTTCTTTAAAATCTTCCATGGACATTCCATACGTACCTCCACCCTCTAATTTGGTGATGCCCCAAGATTGAATTACATCAAGACTTCCGGTAACATCTGTTTTAAATTGGTTTCTAAGACTATAGAGCTGTAGGCCCACCTCTTGGGCTGTCATCGGAATCACTAACATTGTGAATACAAAAATTGCTGCTATTTTTTTCATTTTCTTATTCTTTGTTTTTCAATTCTATTAAAATTATCCATTATTTCATTCAAAACCGAACTAAGTACATCAAAAACCATCTTATTTTCAAATCGAATTACTTTGAAGCCGAGTTGTTCTAAATAAGCCGTTCGCTTTTCATCATATTCCTCAGACACAGAATTCATATGTATTTCTCCATCCAGTTCAATAATCAATTTTTCGGAAGCACAATAAAAATCCACAATAAAACCACCAATACTATGCTGTTTTGTAAACCTTCTTCTTAATAATTGTTTTCCTTTTAGATGCTTCCAAAGAAAAGCCTCGGCAGGTGTTAGATTTCGACGTAATTCTCTTCTGAATTCCGAAAGCTCTAATCTGGTATGAAGTTGTTCTCTTCTCATTTTAAAAGCTCCCCTCTTTAGAAAAAGAGGGGTATGAATCCGCCAGTTAGCGGAGAAAGGGGAGTTTGAAATCCTTAACTTAGGTCTCTTATCACTAGCCTTGATTTCAAATCTCAAAGCTTGTGCTTTCAAACCCTCCGATTTATGGCTTTGCCAAAAACCACCTCCCTTTTTCTAAAGGGAGGAACTTTATGGTGAGCACCCTTTACCTTACGTCAACAAATTTCCATCATCGTCCCAAGTTGCTATAGTTCCCCGAGTACTTTGATCAATACACTTCGCTATCCATTCAGGATCATAGGCGACTCCATGTTGATCTAGCACATCCTGTGGAACACCGTCCCAAACATTGGGTTGGTTTCCTTTGTAGCCTAAGTCGGCTATTCCCACTTTAGACGTGTAATATCCAGTGACCGTTAGTCCACGCATCATGTAGAAAAATTGAATCTCCAATGGTTGTTTCTCTAGAGGGACTTCTGTATCATGCCAACAAATTTCATCACAGATTTGTTTTTTCTGTTCCAAAGTTGCGGACTTAAACTCTGTTCCAAACTCTGTATTACTTTTATGATCCAACCACATCAACCCGCCCAAAAGGGTTGGTGCCATAGTAGGTATATCCTTGCCCATGAACTCAACAAGTTCCGGCACCCCCGCCTCTATCGGACCTCCATGGGGTTCTTTCGGAGGAAGTATGACCACGCTTAAGGCGGCTATAGTTTCCGTCTCATGCTCGTTGAACAATTGCTCGGCATTCAATTTTTCTATACGCTCCAGTTCTTCTGGTGTACGACCAAAATACTTTTCGCTACTTTCAGAAATAGCGGCATCGATATTTTCGGTACTATCCGTTTTACAGGAGTCGAATACCAAGCCCGTACCTGCTGCGGCTCCCCCAAGTAGTATGGTCTGTAAACTTTTTCTTCTATCCATAGCTTAAATATTCTGTGCTTTAAGTTGTTCTATTATATAATCGGAAGCTCTCCACGAAAGTGCCATGATCGTCCATGTACAGTTTTTATCCGCCTGTGAAACAAAAGGGCCTGCATCAACAATAAAAACGTTGTCGACGTCGTGTAATTGATTGAATTTATTGGTAACCGACGTTTTAGGGTCATCGCCCATTCGGGTCGTACCCACTTCATGTATAATCTGCCCAG
>CAZTLZ010000086.1:0-14872 GCA_964614665.1 uncultured Maribacter sp. | reverse complement strand
CCGGTAAATAGTTGAGAGTTTTCGTTGTTGTTCAGATAAAGACACAATAAATCTTTACCCGACTTATAATGGCAATCTTCAAGCGCCTCCGAACTTACGGGAATAAACTTGCTCTTTGCATTTGTTGTGCCACTGCTCTTCGCAAACCATTTGATCGAGGTTGGCCAAAAAACATTCTGTTCACCCCGTCTTGTGCGTTCAATGAGAGGTTCAATTTCTTCATAGGACTGTATGGGAACCCTTTCCCTGAAAGCATTGTAGTTTTGTATGGACCCAAAATCATAAGTACGCCCAATCTCCGTATCCTCAGCAATTTCCAACAGTTGATGTAACACCTCTTCTTGTACCTCTGCGGGGTATTTCAGAAAAAGTTCTATCTGGTGATAGCGCTTTTTTAAAAGCCAAGAAGCAATTGAATTGAATAAAGGTATTGACATTTTTGGGTATATTTATCCTCCTAAAATAGGGTATTAAACTATCATTTTCAAATAACAATGGCGCACATGCAATACCAAGGTGTTTTACGAAAAATGCAGACAGAAATAGGAAGTCCTATTCAATACTATATGCTTTTCGAAAATGACTTCTTGAACCTCAACCAGGTATTGGAAAAGAGATTGCAAATTGATTTCATCAAATACCAATGCTTGAATTGCGGAAGAGATAGGCCCATTTATCGTCAGGGATTTTGCAAGAGTTGTTTCTATGAAACCCCAACTGCGGGTGATTGGATCATGCGTCCGGAGCTAAGTACGGCACATTTGGACAAAGAAGATCGGGATCTGGAATATGAAAAAAAGGTACAGTTACAACCTCATATTGTCTATCTAGCGAATTCAAGTAATGTCAAGGTAGGTGTAACTCGCAAAACTCAAGTACCCACCAGGTGGATAGATCAAGGCGCTCATGAAGCCATAGAGATCGTAGAAGTACCAAATCGATATTTGGCAGGTATTACTGAAGTTGCATTAAAAGACCATATTGGAGACAAAACAAACTGGCGAAAAATGCTAACAAATCATATAGAGGATGAGAATCTGGTAGCGTGGCGGGATAAATTGAAACAATACATACCCAAAGAGGCAGCGGACTATTTTATTGAAAGTAATTCGGAAACGAATTTGGAATTTCCCGTACTTCACTACCCCAAAAAGGTGAAAAGCCTGAATTTGTCGAAGACCCCGAATTTCGAGGGAGTTTTAAAAGGAATCAAAGGACAATACCTAATTTTTGAAGATGATACCGTTTTTAATGTGAGAGGTAGCGAGGGCTTTTACGTCGGATTGAATATTAAATAATAGACTTGAGCTTTGATAACACTTGATACATTTGAGGTAAACAAAATATGGGCGTCCAAATAAAACCGTAACTAAGGTCATTTATAATGTCAAAAACTCTTTTAATCTTTTTACTGCTTTTTTCAGGTCATTCAGCAATATCACAAAATAGCTTTCAGAATACCTTACATGAGGATAGTCGACCTTTGAAAAAAAATATTCGAATTGATATTACTGATGAATTAGGAAACAAAGGCTATCTACCTGTTTCTATTATAAAAGGGAAATCCGACGGCCCTGTTTTTACTATTGTTGCAGGAGTTCACGGATTTGAATACCCTCCAATTATAGCAATTCAAGAATTAATGACGGAAATTAAAATAGAAGAACTGGCTGGTACCTTGATATTTGTTCCTATTGCAAGCATGTCCTCGTTTTTCAATCGAACCCCTTTTATCAATCCAGACGACAAGGTTAATTTAAATGGTGCCTTCCCCGGTGATTCTACCGGTACTATTACCCAAAGATTAGCACATATCATTACTGAAAATATAATTCCAGTGAGTGATATTTTTTTAGATGTTCATGGGGGCGATGCCAATGAAGATCTTGTGCCATTTGTATGCTATTACGATAATAAAAATAAACTTGAACAGACACAGTTGGCTAAGGAGCTTTCCGAAACCAGTGGATTTGACTACGTGGTCTCATACCCCTATACAATCTCAGATGATGAACCGGCAAAATATACATTTAAACAAGCTGTTCAAGATGGAAAGACGGCTTTGAGCATTGAATCTGGAAAATTGGGCAATGTACAGGAGGAGGCTGTTAGCTTAATAAAAAAAGGAGTGTACAATATGCTCATGGCTATGGAGATGTACCATAAAGGTACAGGGGCAAGTACTAAAATTATCAACCTGAACCATCAGACATATATCAGATCCAATGAAAAAGGGATTTTCTACAGTGATTACCGAGCAGGTGATTCAATCAAAGAAGGTGAGATAATAGGGTACACTAGCGACGAATTTGGAAGTGTAATCAAGGAGTATAAAGCACCCGCTTCCGGAATCATTTTGTACAAAATTGCAACACCTCCAATAAATGTGGGGGACACTATTATGTGTATTGGTTCGAGTTTAGAAAAGTAGTTGATAGACTTATAACATCAATTCGTAGAATCCTTCTTTTTTTTACGACCTAGCAGTCCGCCTAAAATATCCTTTGCTTTTTCCTTGACGACGTCTTCTTCCTTTTTAGGTGGTAAGGTATCCTTTTTAACCTGAATCGTATCTTTTTTATCGGTTCCTAAAATGCCCCCTAAAATGTCTTTGGTTTTTTCTTCCGTCGACGTTTCTGTTTTTGTAGAATCTTTTTCAGAAGTATTTTGGCCTAGAACATCACCAAGCAGATCCTTTGCTTTGTCCTTACCTTGGTTAATAAGTTTTCGCTTTTGAATTTCTATCAACTTTGTCGTCAAGCTTTTGATGCCACCTGTTAAATCTGTTGTCACATTAGGACTTGAATACACCCCTCCAATATTTGCGATTACCGGAATGGTCAAATCATCTAACGAACTATCATCGATTTTAGCAATCAAATTGTTCACTTCATTACCCAAATACTTTGCCGGCACATCTAAGGTAGCCTTATAGTTCATTTTCTTGTCGAAGGTGTGGCTTCCATCCACGTTGACAGTAATATCATTATACTTAATCGTGAAGGGTTTCACCTTTACCTGCCCATTTTCAAAGGACAAAGCCGTTTTAAAGCCTTTCAGATCTAAGTTCTCGGGCTTAAGAAAACTTAACTCCTCTCCAATAGTATTCAGGAAAGCAGCCTTTTTCGGGTCTAAATCAGACTGCAACAAATGTGCAAGTACGTTACCCGAAATTGTTGTTAAATCCGGTGTAAAATCTTCAGTTAGTTTTCCCGATAGTTCAATCTCTGAATCAAGTGTACCACGCAAGATTCCAGCAATCGGAGCCAACGCTTCAAAAAGCTCGAGAGACTTGAAGGTTTCTCCAATATCAAAGCTATTCATGTCCAGTTTCATTCCAAAAGTTGGCATTTCATCTTTTGTAGAAACTTCCCCATTGAAGTCCATCTTTCCATCGAATATCGACGAAGTCATATTACGCAGTATGGCTTTCTCATCTTTAATTTGCAGATTTCCCTTTACATTCTTAAGGGTCAAATTGTCATAGAGAACGGTATTGGCAACCGCATTGATATTCGCATCCAGAAAGGAAGGAATCTTAATTCCATCTTCGGAAGAAACAGATGTTCCATCAGATTCACCATCAGCGGTATCAGAAGTACTTTCCTCCTCCTCTACCATGAAATCATTCAAGGCGAAGATATCGGACTTCAAATCAAAATTTCCTTCGATTTTTTCATCGTTGAATAGGAATCCCAAAAGATTGTTGATTGTACCTGTAGCACTAAAATCGGTTTGACCGGTAGCACCGTTCAACTTATTCAAGGTAACTGTCTTAGGGTTAAAAGTCAGCGCCGTGGATTGAATCTTGATTGGATTCGAAGTTTCTTCAGAGGCGTATTCAAAATCACTCAAATCTAGCTGACCCCTGGTTTGGGTATTTTCGTAATGCTCATTTTCAATGGAAGCCATATCAAAGGCAGTAGTGATATCGGCATTCAAAAGTCCCCTTAAATCTAAATCGGCTGGCACGGGATATGCTTTTTCGATATTGGCCAAATTCATCGTACCGTCTATATGGGCATTCACTTTGGTATTACCTAGCAACTCCTTGATTTTTGCCACCATATTAAACTTATCACTATCGATAGTAAATGAAAGCCTGTCGATATCTACATAGGTATCTTCGGTAATACCTGTTTTATTGATGATTTTCGTATCGATGAAAACATTACTGACCGTTTTCGGCAGATCAGGATACTTGAAAGATGCGTTTTCTGAATTGATTTTGATGTTGAATTTCGGTATGTGCTCTTCATCAACTCTTCCTGTGAATTGCCCTTCAAGTACAAAATCTCCTGTAGTTTGTACATTCTCAATATTCTTTGAGTATGTTTCAGGTATCACGGCCAAGAAATTCTTAAAATCAGAAGAGGGTGTTTTAAAACTAATTGCAAGGTCTTGACTATTTTCATTCACTTTTACAAATCCATCGAAAACTAAGGGCAATTGATTGACCAAGGCCTCATTTTTCAAGAAAGTATACTTATCAGCCGCCAAATCAATACCAATTACAGCATCTAGTTTGACCTTGTTCTTGTTCAGATAATTTGTGCTATCGAGTTCGAAAGTAACCTTTGCTTCTGTATTTGTATCCAATTCAGAAGTTGTGGCTGACAAATCACCTGTTCCTGTGTGCTGAATGTCGGAAACCACTAAATAGACCTTCGCTGCCTTATCATCATAAATGACCTTGGAGTTAGAAATTTTGTACGATTGAAGGTCTAAGGTGAAACCTTCCGACGGCTCCGCTGAAGTTTCAGTACTACCAGTGTCCTTGCCTATTTCATAATTCGCTACTTCGGCCTCGTTAACTTTCACATGAATATCGGCACCATCAAGACTTAAGTTCTTAATACCGATAGGTTCTCCTTCACTTTTAAAAAGTTCACCTATACCCAAAGTCAAGCTCACGTCTTGTGCAGCAAACAGGGTATCCCCTTCAAAGGGCGCGTGATTGATAAGCGTAACATTTTGTAATCTCAACTCAGCATTCGGAAAACTCTTGATTAGGCTCAAACTAGCATCTGTGAAATCCAATTGTGCATTTACATTATTGTTTACGTTTGTGCGTATCAGGTCGCCAATTTTGGCTTCAAGAACAAAGGGCGCGGCTATTAGCAAACCAAATACCAACAGCAATACGATACCTAAAATCTTTAAAAACTTTTTCATTTCGATGTTACTTTCATTTGAATATTTCAACAGAGACTTGAAATAGGCTTACAAAGCTGAAATTCTTTGCTTGTTTACAAGAAATCTTGACCTTAAAGACTAAACTCCAAAAAGAGATAGATATTATGCTTCAAGGTCGATTTCCTCACCTATTGCAAGACCAAAACGTTTTCTAAGAAGATATACGAATAAATACAGGAAAGGGGTGTCAAAGAAGGCCACTAAAACTTTAAAAAGAAATGCACTGATGACCAACCCCCAGAAGTCAACCCATGGAAACACCTTAAAAAGACAGAGAAGCCCGATTACGGTAAAGGAGTCAATAAACTGCGACAAAAAAGTGGAAAAATTATTTCGCAACCATAAATGCTCGCCTTTAGTAAGCCTCTTCCAAAAGTGGTAAATGGAAATATCTACATATTGTGCACAAAGATATGCAATCATTGAGGCCAGAACAGCAATAGGAGAGAGCGCAAAGACCTCGGTAAATATTTCATCATTAATCTTGGAGGTAGGAATTGCTGGTGCATAATCGGCAACTATGATAATTCCCATAGAGAAAATCGAGGCAAAAATACCAGCTGTTACAATCTGATTCGCTTTTCGCCTTCCAAAGATTTCTGAAATCAAATCGGTTATCAAAAAAGTTATTGGGTACGGTAAAATACCAACTGAAACTACAAATAGCGAAGCACCAAAAACAGTTACATCACCAAACGGATTCCAATAAAAAAACTTTTGGAATATCAAATTTGAAACCACTAAAGAGGTGATGAACAGTGCTCCCAGATATAGGTAAATCTGGTATGCCAATTTTTTATCCTTTGTATTCATTAATTAACAACTCTTTTTTTAAAGTACTATTCTTAAAAAAACTACGTTATCACGACACCGACTTTATTAATCCGACCTGAGCAGTCAAAATGCAAAGGTATATCAATTTAAAAGACATGTTAAAGCGTTTATCAATTGTATTATTTCTAACTGGTTCTTTGTTCGGCCATGCTCAATCCTACATTGGCTTTCTAACGGATAACTACAGTGGGGTACACGGAGTAATTTCCAATCCGGCCAACATTGTAGATTCTCGTTTCAAAACAGATGTCAATTTGGCTGGGGCAAGCGCCTTCTTTACTAACGATTATTATGGCATAAAGGTAACCGATGCATTAAAAGAGGATTATGATTTTGACCTAGATGCCACAAAATCACCTACAACTAATAATAATGCGAATATCAATGTAGATGTTATGGGACCGGCATTTATGTTCAACCTAGATAAAAAAAGTTCTCTAGCTGTTTTTACCAGGGCACGAGCACTTCTAAACGTAAACGAACTTAATGGTGAAACAATAGATAGACTGGATGATGATATTGACAGCACGGAAGACTATAATATCAACGAAGGTGACATTTACGGATCAGGAAACGGTTGGGCCGAAGTAGGGGTAACTTATGCACGAGTACTTATGACCAAGGAACAACACTTTTTGAAAGGAGGACTCTCTTTGAAATACTTAAAAGGACTAGGAAGTGCATATATATTTGGAAATAACATAGATGTAAACTATGATGCAGATGGCACTGCTTTACCTGGTGGCTTAACAACGGGTAGCTACGCCTCTACGGGAAATATCAGCTATGGTAGATTTACCGATTTCGAGGATGAGAATTATGAGTATGAAGCCCCAAAAAATGCAAATGGTTTTGGTGCTGACCTGGGTTTCATTTATGAATGGAGACCAAATCATGCGGCTTACAACACTACAACTACAAACGGTGATAAAGATTTGCACAAGGAGAAAAATAAATACAAACTAAAGATAGGGTTATCCATTACAGACATAGGGTCTATCAATTACAAAGATGGTCTTGCGGACAACTACGATATCAACGCAACCGTAAGTGAAGACGATATTGAAAATGCTGAAGATTTAGACATGTTGTTCAATGATCTTTATACGTTGACAAGTGCTCAAAGTAATGCTAAAGCAATACTGCCAACCGCATTACATTTTAATGCAGATTTGAATATCAGTAATCATTTCTATGTCAACTTGAATACGGACCTTTCTTTAGCTTCTAAGAGCAAAGAAAATGTCAGTAGAATTTCCAATATAGCATCTTTGACTCCTCGTTTTGAAAGCAAATGGTTTAGCTTTTATGTACCCTTAAGTCTTGTTCAACACAGTGGTTTTCAGCTAGGAGCTGGGTTTAGAGCGGGGCCTTTATATCTAGGATCAGGTTCAATTGTCTCTTTATTTAGTAGTGAAACAAAAGGTGCGGATGTGTTTGCAGGTTTAAAGATTCCAATATATCAGTCGCGAAAAAAAGATAATGACAATGACGGCATACCTAACAAAAAAGATGATTGCCCAGATCGCGAAGGACCTATTGAAAACAATGGATGCCCATGGCCTGATACTGATGGTGATACAGTTATAGACAAAGATGATACCTGCCCAGAGGAAATAGGTGATGTAGAAAACTCAGGTTGTCCATGGCCCGATTCTGATGGTGATAGTGTTCTAGATAAAGACGATTCGTGTCCAGAAGAATCTGGACCTGTTGAAAACAAAGGATGCCCATGGATCGATGCTGATGGTGATGGAGTACTTGACAAAGACGATAAATGCCCTGAAGCGGCAGGTACCGTTGCCAATGATGGGTGTCCCGAAGTCGAAATAACAGAAGCCGTTCAAAAGACATTGAATGAATATGCGAAGACTATTTTGTTCAATTCGGGTAAATCATCCATAAAAGTGGAATCGACACAAGTTTTAGTAGATATTATCGGAATATTAAAAGAATATCCGAATGCCAATTTTAGTATTGAAGGCCATACCGACAGTATCGGCAGTGAGGCTACAAATCAAAGTCTATCAGAAAAAAGAGCAGCTTCAGTCATGGAATTTTTAATACAAAAGGGTATTAGTGCCTCAAGGCTAACCTCGATAGGTTATGGAGAAAGTAAGCCAATTGCGACCAATATGTATAAGAATGGTCGCGAACAAAACAGAAGGGTTGAAATTAACTTGGTGAAATAATTCCTGTTATTCGAATTACAAAAAATGTCCCGGTTTGGGGCATTTTTTGTTTTTAGGTTTTATTTAATATCCAAAACAAACGGCAGTCTTGCCTGAGGGCCTTTTTGTTCCAAAGCAGATTTTACTTGCTTCAAAATAGAGTACGCCTCGACCCCTATTTCTTCTTCAATGAAGCGTTGCTTTGCCGCTACACTTGAACCTCCCAAATCCTCCATAAGTTTTTCAAAACCTGTCTTATATCTAGGGAGTTTTTTAATTCGGTAGTCTTCCACTTCAGCCATTTTTGCCGCTTCGGCTATGGCATCTTCCAAATTACCCAGTTCGTCAACGAGCCCTAATCGTTTTGCATCAACACCGCTCCATACCCGACCTTGCGCAATACTATCAGCTTCTACCACTGAAATACCCCTTCCTTGCGAAACTCTTGACAAAAAGGTTTCATAGGTGTTTTCAACTCCTTCTTGCACCACTTCTCGAAATTCATCTGTCATTGGCTCAAAAAGAGAATAATCCACGGAATTTTTATTTGTCCCTACTTGTTCGGCATTTATTCCAATTTCCCCAGCCAATTCGGCCATATTCGGTATAGTTCCGAAAACTCCAATTGATCCAGTAATCGTTGTAGGTTCGGCAAATATTTTATCCGCGCCAGCGGCAATATAATAACCGCCCGAAGCCGCCACATTCCCCATAGACACTACTACCGGCTTTACTTCTTTGACCAATTCAATTTCACGCCAAATAATGTCTGAAACAAGAGCACTACCTCCTGGAGAATCAACCCGTAGCACAACCGCCTTTATATCCTCGTCATCTTTTGCTTTACGAAGTGCGGTGTTTATGATTCCTTGGCCTATAACATCGGCGCCACCTTCTCCATACAATATCTCACCTTGGGCGAAAACCACGGCAATTTTATCTTTTCCCGATTTCTTGTTCTTCTTATTGGCACGAATCACATAGTCATCTAGACCAATAATATTCAAATCTTCTGAATCTAGAATACCAATAGCTTTTCGCAGACTGTTCTCGTATTGATCATAAAAAACCACTCCATCAATGAGCCCTGTGGATTTTGCTAACTCAGGACTTCTTCCTCCTAGCGTATCTGCTATCACATTTAGATTTTCGGGACTTATATTCCTTCCAAGTGATATCTCATCGATCATTGAATTCCATAAGGAACTTATCAACTCCTTAATCTGCATTCTGTTGGCATCGCTCATTTCATTTGAAAGATAGGGCTCCACGGCACTTTTATATTTACCATGACGTATAACTTCCATTTTGACACCCGTCTTTTCTTGCAAATCTTTGTAGAACAATACTTCTGAAGACAACCCCTTGAAATCCATAGCTCCCACCGGATTCAAAAATATGGAATCGGCTACGCTAGCTAGGTAATAATCCTTCTGCATATAAAAATCACTGTACGAATAAATAAATTTTCGGCTTTCTTTGAAATCAACCAAGGCCCTCCTTAACTCCTGAGTTTGCGCGAGTCCCGCCATGAGAAATGTAGTATTGATACTAATCCCTTTAATGTCATCATCGTCTTTGGCAACGGAAATAGCATGTATTATTTCATCTAAACCCTGTGAGGGGGTTCCGAAAACTGCAAGAGGATCGGCATCACTATTGCCAACATAATCATTTATCGGCATCTGAAGTTGCAATTCTAAAATCGAGTTGCTTTTTACAACAACGGAATCTTCGCCGCTTCCAAATAAACTGGCAAAGACCAAAAACATAACGAATATGATTCCGAAGGCAACTAGGCAACCTAAAATGGCCGCCAGAAAATTTCTCAAAAATTTCATCTGAAATGATTTAAATTTTGCGACAAAGATAACGAACTCAATCTTACTTTTTAGTACTTTGCCAATACGTATGGCAGACCCTAAAATCGTTTACCTTTCTTTGGGAAGTAATCTCGGAGACAGCTTGAATCATCTTCAAAATGGAGTTTTTGCCATTGAAAATAGTGTGGGTGGTATTCAGCGTATCTCCCCTGTGTATCAAAGTAGTTCGTGGGGTTTTGAAGCCGATGATTTTTTGAATATTTGCCTGTCTTTGAAAACAGTCATAGCTCCTCAGAGGCTTTTAGAAGAGCTACTGAAAATCGAGACCGATTTAGGTAGGGTTCGCTATCAAGAAGAAGGGTACGAATCGAGAAGTTTAGATATCGATATTCTTTACTATGAGCACGAAGCCTTTTTCACCGATACGCTTGTCATTCCACATCCGGAATTACCTTTTCGAAAGTTTGTTCTAAAACCTTTGGCCGATATTGCTCCTCAATTTTATCATCCGGTATTGAACAAAGACACTCGAAATTTGTTACAACAATGTAAGGATAAGGGTCGTCTCAAAAAGACCGCGTACGCCTTATCTAAAAATAAAATTGAACTTTTTTCGCAAACCAATTTTGTTGCTATAGAAGGAAATATCGGAGCAGGAAAAACCACTTTGGCCCATAAAATGGCCGAGGAGTTCAATGCAAAACTAGTTCTTGAACGTTTCGCCGACAATCCATTCCTACCAAAGTTTTACGAAGACCAAGACCGATATGCCTTTCCTCTGGAAATGTCTTTTTTGGCTGACCGATACCAACAATTCACGGAAGACACTACACAGTACGATCTCTTCAAAAGCTTTATGATTAGTGATTACGACATATACAAGTCACTTATTTTTGCCCAGATTACACTTCAGAATGATGAATTCAAACTCTACCGGAAGTTGTTCGATCTAATGTATAAAGAAGTTAAAAAACCAAGAATATACGTCTATCTATACCAAACAACCGAAAGGCTTCTAGAAAATATCAGGAAACGAGGAAGGGACTATGAAAAGAACATTGCCCCTGAATATCTTGATAACATAAACAAAGGGTATTTTGATTTTATAAAGAGTTATCCTGAGCAAAATAATTTGGTCATAGAACTTGGTGATCTTGATTTTGTGGATCGTCATGAAGATTATGAAACCATTGTGGACCAAATACTAAAATTTGCGATCCACCTTCAGTATTAAGTTAATTTTGGCAAATTTGTTGCACAATTGCATTGGATTTATTTTCTTAGTACAACCAAAAAAATCAACTAACTCAAACTCTATACTCAAAGACCCGACGAATGTCGGGTCTTTTCTTTTGTTAGTTGATCTTAAATTTTGACCATACGTCCCAAATTACCACACCAACACTGACCGAGATATTCAAAGAATGTTTTGTTCCAAATTGAGGGATTTCGACGACCCCATGACATTGATCAACCACTTCTTGTGAAACACCCTTGACCTCATTACCGAATACGAAAACATAGTGTTCATCTGCCTGCACTTTTAAGTCATTCAATTGAGTAGAACCTTCAGCTTGTTCCACAGCCCAAACTGCATAATTTTTAGTCTTTAATTCTTCAATCAGGGGCAGCGTGCTTTCGACATGTTCCCAAGTCACACTTTCTGTAGCCCCTAAAGCTGTTTTTCTGATATCTTTATGTGGAGGAGTTGCCGTAATACCACATAGGTATATCTTTTCAACTAAAAAAGCATCGGCAGTTCTAAAAACAGAACCAATATTATTGAGGCTTCGAACATTGTCCAAGACAATCGTAATAGGAGTTTTCTTCGCATTCTTGAACGCTTGAGTATCCAAACGGATCAGCTCTTCATTTTTTAGTTTACGCATATTTGGGTTTAGGGGTTAGAAAAGAGTGCCTGTTCCTAACTCCTTGCTAACAATTCTCACAAAAAAACTTATCCCCAAAATATCAACAAATGGGAAGTTTCAAAAGCAAAAATACTACATTCGTTACAGTTACTTTTCGATACGAGAACATTGTAAAAAATCAATCTTGGCAACTACCAAAAAAAAGAAGAAGGTCACACCTTTAATGCAACAGTACAATACCATCAAGACCAAATATCCTGATGCATTATTGTTGTTTCGGGTAGGTGATTTTTATGAGACTTTCGGAGAAGATGCGGTAAAGGCCTCAAAAATATTAGGCATTATTTTAACCCATCGGAATAATGGTGGTGACCGTACCGAATTAGCAGGATTCCCCCACCACTCTTTGAATACCTATTTACCAAAATTGGTGAAAGCGGGGCAACGTGTTGCGATTTGTGATCAGTTGGAAGATCCAAAAATGACGAAGACCATTGTGAAGCGTGGTGTAACTGAACTTGTGACCCCTGGGGTAGCCATGAACGATGACATCCTTCATTCAAAAACAAATAATTTTCTGTGTGCTGTTCATTTTGGGCGCAAACTGATTGGGGTTTCATTTGTTGATATTTCTACAGGAGAATTTCTTACCGCAGAGGGAACAGAAGAACAGATTGACAAACTGCTTCAAAATTTTGCTCCTAACGAGGTATTGGTTTCCAAAGCCCACAAAAAGGAGTTTTACGAGGTTTTTGGAAACACATTCCATACCTTCTTTGTTGAAGACTGGGTATTTCAAGAAGATTATGCCAACGAAACACTCAACACCCACTTTAAGACAAAAACGTTAAAGGGTTTCGGCATAGCTCATTTGGACTATGGAATCATAGCGTCTGGGGTGGTGCTCCATTATTTATCGGAAACCCAACACCGACAGCTACAACATATCAATGTACTGAAACGTATTGCAGAAGAAGAGCATATATGGATGGATCGTTTTACGATTAGAAATCTAGAACTCCATCATTCTACCAATGTGAATGCTGTGACTTTGCTAGATATCATAGATAAGACCATTTCTCCCATGGGCGGTAGATTATTGAAACGGTGGCTCGCCCTTCCTCTAAAAAACATTGAAAAAATTCGCAGAAGGCATGAAGTCATATCACATCTAAGTGAAGATGAGGCTTTACATCAAAAGCTGCAACATCATATCAAACAAATTGGAGACCTCGAACGACTGATCTCAAAAACAGCTACGGGAAAGATTAATCCGAAAGAGGTGGTACAATTGAAAAACTCATTGGAGGCGATTGTGCCAATCAAAAGTTTAAGCGCACAAAGTGAAAATGCTGCGCTGAACCTGATTTCAGATCAATTACATACATGCGACTTACTTCGAAACAAGGTTAAAGAAGTCCTCAGTGAGGAAGCCCCAGTTCTAATTTCAAAGGGAAAGACCATTGCCGACGGGTATTCAGAAGAGCTTGACGAACTTCGTCAACTTGCTTTTTCGGGTAAAGACTACTTGGAAAAGATGCTAGAGCGAGAAACGAAACGTACCGGAATAACTTCCTTAAAAATAGCGTCGAATAATGTTTTCGGCTATTATATCGAAGTTCGCAATACGCATAAAGATAAAGTACCTGAAGAGTGGATTAGAAAGCAGACTCTTGTAAACGCCGAACGGTATATTACCGAAGAACTTAAAGAATATGAGGGCAAAATTCTTGGTGCCGAGGAGCGCATCTTGAGTCTTGAGCAACAGCTATTTTCACAACTGGTGGTATGGATGCAGGAGTATATCACCCCTGTGCAGAATAATGCTTATCAAATCGCACAACTGGATTGTCTTTCGGGCTTTACACAACTGGCCAAGGAAAACAAGTATGTCGCTCCTGAAATGAACGACTCTACGGAAATCGAAATTAGAAATGGTCGACATCCTGTTATTGAAAAACAGTTGCCTCTTGATGAGGAATATATCGCCAATGATGTTGTCTTGAACCGAGACCGTCAGCAAATCATAATGATTACAGGTCCTAACATGAGTGGTAAATCGGCTATACTACGGCAAACTGCTTTGATCGTTCTTATGGCCCAAATGGGAAGTTTCGTGCCCGCACAGGTTGCCAAAATCGGCTATGTGGACAAGATTTTTACAAGAGTGGGGGCCAGTGATAATATATCAATGGGTGAATCTACCTTCATGGTGGAAATGAACGAAACTGCTTCAATTTTGAACAACCTTTCCGAAAGAAGTTTAGTTCTTCTTGATGAGATTGGCCGCGGCACCAGTACCTATGATGGTATTTCAATTGCATGGTCTATTTCCGAATATCTACATGAACATCCGGCAAGGGCCAAGACCTTGTTTGCAACACATTACCACGAGCTTAACGAAATGAGTAGCACTTTCGAACGCATCAAAAACTATAATGTTTCGGTAAAAGAATTGAAAGACAATGTGCTTTTTCTTCGAAAGTTGACTCCCGGTGGTAGCGAACATAGCTTCGGTATTCATGTTGCAAAAATGGCCGGTATGCCTCAGCAAGTTATTCATAAGGCTAATAAGATTTTAAAAAAATTAGAGAAGTCGCATTCCAGTGAAGAATTGACCGATAAACTACAATCTACCCAAAATGAAATGCAGTTGAGTTTCTTTAATTTGGATGACCCTCTACTTGAGCAAATAAAAGAGGAAATCACACACCTTGACATCAATACGCTGACACCCGTCGAGGCATTGATGAAGTTGAATGAAATCAAACGCCTGCTAACAAAAAATAAGAAAGCAACCTCCTAATACCAGCCCTCCTCCATGCTTTTGAAGCTTTGGTTTCTTTTGTCAAAATTTTCTTTGCCTTTTATAGAATTGTATTAAATTTGCATCCGCATCGATGAGATGTGATGTTCTTTTACTTGCGAAAATAGCTCAGCTGGTAGAGCGCCACCTTGCCAAGGTGGAGGTCGCGGG
>CAZTLZ010000085.1:0-15138 GCA_964614665.1 uncultured Maribacter sp. | reverse complement strand
GGTTTTATCCAATTGGCCCACAGCATCATCAACACAATCTGTTAAAGTTATCTTTAAATTTAAGATAGGCTTAATGTTCCCTTTACATAAATTAACTCTTTTGACTATCTTGTGCAGAGGGCTATTTTATAAGTTCGTAATACAAGAATACATATTCTAACATGACAACTCTTTTAAAGCCACTATTCTTTTATCAATCAAAAACAAACAACATATGAAAAGAAGAGATTTTGTTCAAATGTCCAGCTTGGGGGCCGGTGCATTGTTGTTGCCCACAACCATGATGGGAAACAATATTTCTACCGAAGCATTACTAGCACCTGGTATGGACATTATTGTAAAAAAGCGCATGGCCGATGTCGCCCTTAACACGGCAAAGTCCATGGGAGCCACATATGCCGATGCAAGAATCGGAAGATATTTGAACCAATACGTTTTCACACGTGAGGACAAAGTTCAAAATGTGGTCAATACGGAATCTTTTGGAATTGGAATAAGGGTTATCACAAACGGAACTTGGGGTTTCGCCTCCACAAATAATGTTACCGAGGATGGAATTAAAAAGGCTACTGAGCAAGCTGTTGCAATTGCTAAGGCCAATTCCAAATTTCAAAAAGAGCCAGTGGTATTGGCACCCGTATCAGGTCAAGGTGAGGTTTCTTGGAAAACACCGGTCAAAAAAGATTTTAAGGATGTGCCAGTTTCTGAGAAAGTAGACTTATTACTTAATGCAAATGCCGCAGCACTTGAAAATGGTGCCAACTTTGTGAATTCGGCCTTGTTCATGGTTAATGAGCAAAAATATTTTGCTTCAACGGATGGATCATATATAGATCAAGATGTTCATCGCATCTGGCCTACTTTTGGTGTAACGGCTGTTGATCAAACAGCAGGTAAATTCAAAACAAGACAAGCGATGAGTGCACCCATGGGAATGGGCTATGAATATATGGATGGCCTAGCTTCAGAAAAATTGGATGGAGCTGCTGGGCTTAAATTGTATCGTAATAGTTATGATATGATTGAGGATGCCACAACTGCTGCTATACAGGCTAAAGAGATGTTGAGTGCGAAATCAGTAGATCCCGGTAAGTATGATTTGGTTCTTGAACCAAATCATTTAGGACTTACCATTCATGAATCAGTGGGACACCCAACAGAACTAGATCGGGTATTAGGCTATGAAGCCAATTATGCCGGCACGAGTTTCGCGACAATTGATAAGTGGAAGTCCAAAGATTTCAAGTATGGAAGCGATATTGTAAATATTGTCGCCGATAAAACACAGTTAGGATCATTAGGTGCCGTAGGATATGATGATGAGGGTGTTCCTTGCAAGCAGTGGGATATTATACGAAACGGTGTTTTGGTAAATTATCAGGCTATTCGAGATCAGGTAAAAATGATTGATCAGAATGAATCTCACGGTTGCTGTTATGCACAGAGTTGGAATGATGTACAGTTCCAAAGAATGCCCAATATCTCATTGGAGGCAGGAAAAGAGGCCTATTCGGTGAGTGAAATGATCAAAGATGTCGAAAAAGGAATTTACATCGCTGGCCGTGGTTCATATTCGATTGATCAGCAACGGTACAATTTTCAATTTGGAGGTACTGTTTTTTATGAGATTAAGAATGGAGAAATTGTTGGCATGTTGAATGATGTTGCTTATCAATCTAATACCCAGGAATTCTGGAATTCCTGTGCGAAAATTTGTGACAAAAGTGATTACCGATTGTTTGGCTCTTTTTTTGACGGAAAAGGGCAACCGCCTCAAATAAGCGCGGTTTCTCATGGTAGTTCTACTACAAGATTCAATGACATTAATGTCATTAACACAGGTAGAACCGTTTAATGGTAGTTTCACACTAAATAGAAAACACAATGGCAATATATACAGAAGAAGAAGCAAAAAAGATTATGGAAAAGGCGATGAGCTTTTCCACAGCTGATGCTTGCGAAATAAATTTAGAAGGAAGCGAGAGCGGTAATATTCGTTATGCTAGAAACTCAGTTTCTACGGCTGGACATCGTTCCAATCAAACTTTGGTGGTACAATCAAATTTTGGTAAGAAATCAGGGACAGCAACGATTGACGAATTTGATGATGAATCATTGAAAAGGGTCGTAGCAAGGTCTGAGGAGTTGGCAAAGCTATCCCCAGAAAACCCTGAGTTCATGTCTCCACTTGGTCCGCAGGTTTATGACAACGCGATTAATTATTCCGAAGCTACAGCCAAAATTACCCCTGAATTTAGGGCAGAAGTGGCAAATAGTAGTATAGAGCCGGCAGCTGCCAAGGATGTAACGGCTGCAGGTTTTTTAGATGACTCCGCCGGTTTCAGCGCGATGATTAACTCCAACGGACTCTTCGCCTATAACAAGGAAACTTTTTTAGAATTTACTGTTACCATGAGAACCAATGATGGTACGGGGTCCGGTTGGGTCACAAGAGATGTAAATGATGTTGGCAGGTTTGATGCCGAGGAAGCATCCAAAGTGGCAATTGATAAAGCTGTACTATCAAAAGAAGCAAAGGCAATCGAACCGGGTAAATATACGGTCATATTAGAGCCTTCTGCTGGCCTCGGTCTTTTAAATGGTCTAGGTAATTCGATAAATGCACGCCAAGCAGATGAAGGGCGTAGTTTTATGTCAAAAGAAGGCGGAGGCACCAAAATAGGTGAGAAGATTGTTGATGAGCGCGTTAAGATTTGGTCAGACCCTTTAAATCCTGAAGTACCTAGTGCCACATGGAATGGTGCCGGCCAACCTTTGAAAAAAACAACATGGATTGAAGATGGGGTCGTAAAAAATCTTGCTTATGGTCGGTATTGGGCTGAACAAAAAGGTGTTGATCCCGTGCCATTTCCCAGTAATTTCATAATGGCAGGTGGTGATGCGTCTTTAGAAGATTTGATCAAGAGTACCAAAAAAGGAATTTTAGTGACCCGTTTATGGTACATACGTTCCGTAGATCCGCAGACTTTGTTGTATACGGGTTTGACACGTGATGGAACTTTTTATATTGAAGACGGAGCCATTAAATATCCTGTTAAGAATTTCAGATTTAATGAAAGTCCGATTATAATGTTGAACAATCTAGAAACGCTTGGTAAACAAGTAAGGGTAGATGGTAATTTGATTCCCTATATGAAAATTAGGGACTTCACTTTCACAAGCCTATCCGATGCTGTTTGATCAATCATAGTTCATAATGGACTGGTTGTTTTGATATATTTATTCGTCACAACCAGTTTTTAGTTAAAATTAGTCGAGACATTTGAGTAACACCTTTTTCTTTACAAGGTTGCAATACGAATCCGGTGATTGGGACGTTGATCAGCGCATGCCTTCCAATCTGTTGAACTCATTGGTCGAGTATACCACGCTTAGGGTCGATACCCAAGAGAACATTTCACCTCTTTCAAGTAATGATATTTTCAAATGCCCATTTTGTTATTTATCGGGCCATAAATTGGTACAGTTCACCAAAAAGGAAAGGGAGAATTTTGAAAAGTATATCAAAAACGGTGGTTTTGTTTTTGTAGATGACTGCAATCACGATATTGACGGATTATTTGCCAAATCGTTCGAAAAACAAATGGATGAAATATTTGGTGAAGGGGAGCTAAAGAAAATACCCAACAACCATGAAATATACAATGTGTTTTTCGAATTCGAAGACGGCCCACCCACCACTTCGCAAGAACTGAATGGTTGGGGAGATGATTTAGTTCACGAATATCTTAAGGCCATTGAAATAAACGGAAGAATTGCAGTTTTATATAGCAACAAGGACTATGGTTGCGAGTGGGACTATGATTTTAGGAACAAACGCTGGTACAAAACAGACAACACACGATTTGGAGTAAACATCGTAATGTATGCACTTACATCCTAAAGTAAAATTATGGAGAAACACCTATTAGAGATAAAACAAGAGGTTGAAAGCCTTACCCAAAAACTTTCGGATTTAAAAAAGGAAATCGGTAAGGTGATTGTAGGGCAAGAGGAAACAGTAGAGCATCTACTCATTACTTTTTTGGCTGGCGGACATGCGTTGCTTGAAGGAGTACCGGGGTTGGCGAAGACCTTGATGATCAAAACATTGGCGCAAACAATTGATTTGAATTTTAAAAGAATTCAATTTACACCAGATTTAATGCCATCCGATATTATAGGAACAGAAATTTTAGAGGAAGACCAGACCACGGGCAAAAAGTTTTTCGAGTTTAATAAAGGGCCGATTTTTGCAAATATCATTTTGGCTGATGAAATCAATAGAACACCGCCAAAAACCCAAGCGGCACTATTGGAGGCGATGCAAGAGTTTGAGGTGACCTACTCTGGAAAAACATACAAGTTGGATCGTCCCTTCTTTATTTTAGCTACCCAAAACCCGATAGAGCAGTCCGGCACGTTTCCATTGCCTGAAGCGCAACAAGATCGGTTTTTGCTCTATATTAAAATAGGATATCCATCAGCATCCGAAGAGAATCATATTTTGAAGAATACCACTGGAGTCAAGAAAGAAGCGGTCAAAAAAATAATAACAGGCAAAGAAATAATTCGGCTTCAAGAAATGGTCCGTGAGGTGCCAATCAGCGATGAGCTTATTGAATATGTCAGTTATATAGTTCGCTCTACAAGACCAGAAAGCACTGAAAATAGTTATGTAAAAGAATGGGTGAGTTGGGGTGCAGGACCACGAGCTGGTCAGGCAATGATATTGACGGCTAAGGCGAGGGCATTGCAACAGGGAAGGATATCGGTTACCCTCGATGATCTTAAGCATGTCGCTTTCCCTGTGTTACGGCATAGAATATTGGTCAATTTTAAAGCCGAAGCCGAAGGGGTGACTTCCGATTCGGTAACACGTCAAATTTTGGAGAATAGTAGATTCCCATTACAATAGGAAGTACGTGAAACAAGACTATCAACAGTTGCTCGAACCTAAAATCATCAATAGTATCTCAGGCCTGTCGTTGATAGCCAAGGTAATTGTTGATGGGTATATGTCTGGACTAAACCAAAGTAGAAGGGTGGGGTCTGGACTTGAGTTTAGTCAATATCGTGGTTACGAACCCGGAGATGATATGCGTTTATTAGACTGGAAAATGTTGGCCCGTTCCGGTAGATATTATATCAAACAATCTGAAATTGACACTCATATTTCCGTTAAGTTTATTTTGGACACCAGCAAGTCTATGCTACATACTGAAGACGGTTTGTCAAAAATGGATTATGTCAAGGTGTTGACTGCATCTTTGGGGTATTTGGCTCAAAATCAAGGAGATGCTATTGGGCTTTATGCGCTCAATGATAAAACTTTACAAAGTGTTCAGCCCACAATTCAAAAACAACATTACAATCGGTTCTTACATGAACTTATTACAATTAAAGGAGAGGGTAAATGGCCTGAAAATGCTGCTTCTTTAGATCAGATCCATGACAAAAGTAGAAAAGAGTTGGTTTTCTTCATTACTGATATGTATGAATATGATACCGAACTTACAAGATTGATCAAAAGCCTAAAAACAACTAGGAATGAAGTGGCAGTGCTTCAGATAATGGGTAAGAAAGAACTGGAATTTGATTATAGAGGGTTTGTGATTTTTGAAGATTTAGAAACTGGTTCCAAAGTCAAGGTCGATGTCAAAGAGGCAAAGAAAACCTATTTGAATGCACTTGCAGAAAAGATGAACAGTACAAGAAATATGTTGCTTTCACATGGGATAGGATACCAGCTTTTTCACTTAGATGAACCTATAGCTCAAGCTTTGCAATTATTTTTAAAACGACGCAGTTTTTTGATGTGATATGACTTTTCTGAATCCAATATATTTGTGGTCTTTGCTTGGAGTATTTATTCCCATCGCAATACATCTATGGAGTCGACGAAAGGTTGTCACTGTCAAAGTTGGTAGCATAAAGTTACTGCACCCCTCTGAACCAAGGCAAACGAGTACGGTCAGGCTAAACGAATTATGGCTATTGCTTCTTCGAATTTTGATAATTCTTTTGCTTGGACTTCTTCTTTCAAAACCGCAACTTCTGGCTAAGGCAGAGAATAGTACACTTTTATACATCATTGAACCTTCATTATTGGCAAGCCAAAAAATGGAAGGTCTACTTGAGGGTCTTCCTTCAGAAGCAATGAGGGTGTTGGCAACGGGATTTCCGGAAGTGGAGAATTATGATGTTTCTATCGATAAAGACGTTCCTAATTATTGGCAGTTGGCACAAGGTTTGAAAGAATTGCCTGCAGACAGTCTTGTTGTTTTTACAAATGCATTTATTTCGGGAGTTCTGGGAAAACGCCCAACAACCTCGACAAACATTAATTGGATAGTCCTGGATTCGGAAGATTCATCCGAAGTACTCATTGAAGCAGAACTAAAGAGAGACTCATTGAATCTACTTAATGTTTCAAGTGACTGGGAAAGAACACGTTTTTCAAAAATAAACCTTGCGCTTGATAGTGAAGAAATAAGGTGGGATCCCACTAAAAGTAATATCCTAACGGACAAAGATACAGTGCCTTTACTACCAGGAAAGACTATAAACATTCTTTTAGTACATACTGATAGTTTGCAACAGGAAGTGAAATATATCAACACAGTTTGCCGTGTGGTATCCAGATACTTAAAACAACAAATTGTAGTGCAGACCACATCGCAAGCTGATTCGACGGATCTTAAATCATACGACGCTTCCATATGGCTGGGAACCACTCCAAAGGAAAATAGTAAATCAACTCGGTTGCTCTTCAAACCGGATGCTCTGGCCACGGGTTTGATACAAAAAGGTGATTTTAAGAATGAATTTTATCTTACTAGGGGCTTAAATAGCGAGAATATTGTGTCCGAACATCTAGCCGAAGAATTGGTTATGATCTTAAATGGATATAAAAACTTGACTTCAAAGGTAGAAGTCTATGATAAGAGAGTATTGGATGTTAACGAAATACGCCCGAATACAATCGAAGAGAAGGAAACTGAAAATCAAGCCAAACTCGTCGACATTAGATCATGGATTTGGGTGTTCCTAGCCTTACTCATATCCATTGAAAGAATAACGGCAAAATTTAGAAAGCAATAATGACCTCAGGAAAAGACATGCTTATTGCTTTCAAGAAACGCTGGCAGCTCATGCAAGCTCTGGAGATATTTCTCTATGCTATAGGCCCTGCGACGCTTGCGTACTTATTGAAACCGAGTGCGACCTTGACGATAGCTGTTTTTTTGGCTGTTGCTATAGTCGTCATGGTAGTTAGAAAACCTTGGGGACTGACTTTGAAAAAAATCGGAGGCTATATTGATGAGAACTTAACTGAAGCTGAGTACAGTACTGGTCTATTATTGTTGTCGGAAACCGAACTCACGAACCTGGCCCGATTGCAACGACATGAAGTAAGTCAACTACTTAGAAGAAATGTAGGTCAAGTCAAACCCCATGTACCTTTAAAAAGAGCCATTTTCGTTTTTGGAGTGTTCGCATTATTGACCTTGTTTGCCTATCAATCTGGATGGAGGGTGAATTTGGGGAAAACCCAGGAAAACCCTACACATCAGGAGGCAGTAGTATTTAAGACCTTAGATTCTACAAGGCTAAAGGAAATA
This sequence comes from uncultured Maribacter sp., assembly GCA_964614665.1. Lineage (GTDB taxonomy): Bacteria > Bacteroidota > Bacteroidia > Flavobacteriales > Flavobacteriaceae > Maribacter_C. The sequence continues at coordinate 7,513 of CAZTLZ010000085.1, read as the reverse complement.
CCACCCTCTTTGGTAACTCAAAAACTAGAAATACAATACCCGTCTTATACGAAGATTCCACCCGTTTTAACCTCTGATATGAATATCAAGGCCTTGGAAGGATCGCGATTAACGTGGCAGTTGACATTTGATAAACCGGTGGAGGCCGTATTGTTGGAAAGTTCAAATAAAACCCATTCAATGAATAAAAAAGAGGGGTATTATATGAGGCAAATGACTTTGAATGCTTCTGGTTTTTACAATTTTCGGTTTGAGGATATGAACGGTGGATCACACCAATCAGAGCTGTTTGCAATGGAGGTGTTTAAGGATGAACCTCCTTTGGTTGAGATACAAAACTTGAAACAGTTTACTTCTTTCGATTTTGCCGAGGAAAAGATTGTAACATTTGAAACTAGGTTGACAGATGATTATGGAATTATGGATGCCCATATCATTGCCACTGTGAGTAAGGGAGAGGGAGAATCCGTTAAGTTTCGGGAAGAGCACTTACTGTTTAATACAAGCATTAAAAAAGGACATAAGACACAAAAGCTATCAAAGAGCATAGATTTGGATGAACTGGGCATGGAACCTGGTGATGAGCTCTATTTCTATGTGGGCGTTACTGACAATCGAGAACCAAAATCAAACACCACGCGTAGCGAAACTTATTTTGTGACCATTAGGGATACCTTATCAAATCAATTTGCGGTAGAGGGTACCATGGGTGCAGATTTGATGCCCGATTATTTTAGGAGTCAGCGTCAATTGATTATCGACACGGAAAAGTTGATTGCCAATCGATCAAAGGTTCCCAAAAAAGAATTCAATTTCACTAGTAACGAATTGGGCTTTGACCAAAAAGCACTACGACTCAAGTATGGTAAGTTTATGGGAGATGAGGCTGAATCCAGTATTCAGGTGACCGAAGAGGTCACTGAAGAAATTAAAAGTGCCGAGAATAATGAAGATCCATTGTCGGAGTATACCCATGATCATGATGGAAACAATGAGCACAATCTGGTAGACCATGACCATGACCATGAGGAAGAAGGAGAAGGGGATAAGGCTGAAGACCCTTTGGAAAGCTACCTTCACAATCACGATGACCCTGAAGAATCTACCTTATTTACACAATCTTTGAAAAGCAAATTGCGACAGGCCATGAGCGAAATGTGGGATGCCGAACTTTACTTACGTCTGTATACTCCTGAAGAATCCTTGCCTTATCAGTATAGAGCATTGAAATTGATTCAAGAGATCAAGAATAGTGCTCGGATTTACGTGCACCGAATTGGTTTTGACCCGCCGCCCATAAAGGAAGATAAGCGATTGACGGGGGAATTGGATGAGGTCATCAGTTTTCAAAAGCAGGAAGATCTGACAGTACCCGATGAGTTTCTATTTATGAGAAAAGCCGTCGAAAGACTTGAACAACTTATGCAAGGCCAAGCATTTAAAGAGGTAGATAAAGATCTTTTTGCTCAAGCTGGTAACGAATTGGCCGAACTGGCGATTCTAGAGCCAGGAAAATATTTGAACGCCTTGCAGCACCTAAAATGGATGTCAGATAGCAGGGAAGTCATAACGGATAATCAATTGCATGAAACTCTTAAGGGATTATTAGAAGCAATACCCAAACCAAGAGCAAGGCCAGAAAGTCAAACTGGCCATACCAGTGAGTTAAATGCACTACTTCTAAAGGAATTGGAAATCAATGATTGATGAACTGATTTTTTTTAATCAAGATTGGATTGGCCCCATTGCTATTGGAGGATTGCTATTGTGGACATTATTTGTTTGGAAGGAATGGTCTGGTAAGCTAAGGCCAAAATTTTATTTGAGTGTTTTCGTCGCGCTCATATCCCTAATTTCTTTGGCTATGATTGCTTTAAAACCTATGGTTTGGAGCAATGATAAAACGAAGGTAGGGGTGCTTCTTACGGAGAGCTATCAAAAAGATAGGTTGGATAGCTTAAAGAAAGTATATAAAAATTTAAAAGTGATTCCATATAAAATGAATGAACCTATGGAGGAAGTGATGGATTCCATTGCTCCCTTGTTTATTCTTGGCACTGGGATACAGTCGTACGACCTTTGGCAGTTAAAAAATGTTCCTACCACTTTTTTAGGTACCATTGCACTAAATGGAATTACACATCTGAATTACAAACAAGAACTTTCAATAGGTGAGGAGTTGATTGTACTTGGACGTTACAATTCACCAAAGAATGGGCATCATATGCTATTGGTGGATTCAGGCGGAACGACAATCGATTCTGTTTTGGTAGATAGTACTACTACAGATTTTAAATTATCGGCGGACTTAAAAGTCAAGGGTAACCATATGTTTGAAATAAGGGAGAAAGACCTTGATAGAAATACCGTTTCAAGTGACCCGTTGCCAATCACGGTTGTGCCTAGAGAAAAGTTAAAAGTTTTGATGCTCAACAGTTTTCCGACATTTGAATCAAAATACTTGAAAAACTTTCTAGCCGAGACAGGTCATGAATTGAGAGTTCGCAGTAGATTAACAAAGGGCAAATTCAAATATGAATACTTTAATACGGAACGACGTCCTTTTAATTCTTTTTCAGAAGAATTACTGAAAAGTATTGATTTGATAATCATCGATGCGAGTTCTTATGTGAACCTTGCTAACAGTTCCATAAAGAACATACATCAAGCTATGCAGCAATATGGTCTTGGGGTTTTGATCTTACCAGATAACATATTCTTTAAACAAGCGGTTCAGACTTCCAATTTTGAGTTTATAAGAAATAAAAGCTCAAAAGTAAATTTAGATGAAGAATCGAAATTGACGTTGGAGAAGTATCCTTTTGTATTTAAAGAGGATTATCAATTGGAAGCGATACACCACACAGAAGACAATATTATAACAGCATATCGCCGCGATGGAAAAGGGCGAATAGGCACCTCCGTAATCCAGAACAGCTTTCAACTTGTATTAGATGGCAACTCAGAAGGTTACACGTGGTTTTGGTCCAAAATAATTAGCGCTATTAGTAAAAGAAGGCACTTAGGAGTGGAATGGAGAGCAAGTTCGCAATTCGCTTTTCAAAATGAGCCCTATACCTTTCAAATCAGGACTACAGAAGAAAAGCCTGAGGTACATAGTAAGGACAGTCGAATTCCACTGATACAAAATCCTTATGTTTTAGAAGTATGGAATGGAACTACTTATCCTAGAAATAAGGGGTGGAATCACATTGAGCTAAAAAATGATTCTACCAACATATTCAACTTTTATGTAATGGACTCGTTAAATTGGAGGTCTGTTACTTCATATAAGAATATGATGTTGAATAAAAGAGAATTCAGAGCACTGGCGGATATTCCGAATACTAGGAAAAGGCTGGTGGCAATCGATCAATTATGGTTCTTTTTGATTTTTGTTTTAGGAATGGGGTATTTGTGGTTTATTCCAAAGGTATATTCTAACTAGCCTAATCAGGTTAGGTATAAAGTAGCGGATTATCTTTTCAGCGTGACCTTTCTTTATTGGTTTCTCGAGAATTTTTAAGCCCTTGAATCAGGGGTATAGGTTCTTCTTGTCTCTAAAAACAGTTCTTGTAGCCTTTGGGTGACAGGTCCCGGTTCAGTTCCATCGTAATATACATGATCGTCCATTTGTTTGATGGATGCCACCTGTGTTGAGGTACCTGTTAAAAAGGCCTCATCCATCTCGCTTATTAGTTCAAATGGTATTCCTTCCTCCTTATATGGAATTTTGGTATCCCTGCAAATCTTCAAAACAATTTCTCTTGTAATTCCATTTAAGATATGCTCATCTGCAGGATGTGTATAAACTACCCCTTCTTTCACAAAGAATAAATTGGAATGAGAACCTTCGGTCATTTTTCCATCGCGATGGAAAACAGCTTCATAATGCCCATTTTGAATTGCAAAATCATTGGCCATGACATTTCCTAACAAGGATGTCATTTTGATATCACACCGATGCCATCTAAAATCTGGTTGAGAAATAACAGATGCCGTTTGACGATTGATCTCTGGTAAAACAAAAGGTTTGGCATACATCATGAGTGTAGGGGAAACTTCTTTTGGAAAAGAGTGCTTTCTTGGTGCTACCCCACGAGTTACTTGAATATAAAGAAGACAATCTTCTAATTCTAAACTAGTTGCTTTTAAAAGTCTTTCAATTTCGGCCTGAAGCAACGAAATTTCGAACTTGATATTCACCTTTTTTAAACAGTCAGCGAGTCTCTCTAAATGTTCTGCACCGAAAAAAAAATTCCCATTGAGTTTGACCATGACCTCGTAGATACCATCCCCGAATAAAAACCCTCTATCAAAAACAGATATTTTAGCTTCTTTACTGGCTAAAATTTCTCCGTTCAAGTAGACTTTTTCAGGGTAAGGGGTCATCGTAATAAATCTTTTTTGCAATTTAGCCTTTATTTGATAGTATTCAAATATGACAATTGTTGACTTTACTATTAGACCTGTTCCTTAGAAAACCTCCTGCCCAATTAAATTTTGTAAAACTTTTGCCATTTTCAGGGCTGGTTTACACTTCTATGAAGAAAGAGATACAAATCAACTAGTCACAAAACGTTCTATTTTCTTTTCTAAGATAAGCAAGGACTTTGAGCCCTGATCCAGATCAAATAGAATTTGTGCCTTACTTTGTTCAAAGTCTTCCTTCAGATTATTGAAAAGTGTATGGTAATAATCAATACCTTCTTTGAGATTGTTGGTAAAAGTCGATAGGTACGTTCTTTGTCTGGCAGTGATGGTCTCCTTCGTTTCATCGATTCTGTTTTTCAGGTAGTCGATATAGATGTACAATTCTTTGATAAACATGTTCGGGCGATCGGCTCTTGTGATTACATTGGTCCTCCCATAAATATGACTTGTAAGTTCTTTCAAACTCATTATTTTCGAAAAATAGGCCATATTTGGACCTGGGCAAATGGAAACACCCTCTCCTTCCATTTTTGTGTCTAGGCCATAGGCTAGCAGGGCAGATGTTCCTAAACCGACACAAGTACAGGATTTCTCCACTATTTTTTCATATTTTGATTGATATTCGGTAGTAGATAATTCCTGTTCGTCCAGCTCTTTTAGTTTTAAATGCTGGTATTGCCTAGAGGCCATACAAATACCTTTGTCGGTAAAATCTTTGTTTAGAGCAACGAATTTCTTTGGACAAGAACTACCGGGTCTTCCTTTGTTTATCAAGGCTTGCTTTTCAACATCTTTGGTATTTCCCTTTAAGCTATGAAAAGGAATACCCAGTGGTGAGATATCACTTAAATACAAATCTTCCTCCTTGGCATCTACCAGCCTTTTGCGCGTACTTTCATCAACGGTCGTTACTTCCGGAACCAGAAGGAAGGGTGTGGCCCATCCTACGGAATCGACATTGTAATTATCTAGTATGAATTTATGTTCCTCCGCGGTGCCGACTCCACCTTGAGCAGTAATTTTAAGAGGTAATTCAATTTTTGGAATTACACGACCTTTTTGGGCCAAAGCTGATGTTAAAACTTCATGAACCGAATGTATCAACTCATTTCTGTTCTCCTTAAATTGATTTAATATCGGCCCTAACAAATAACCATCGGTGGCAAAAGCATGTCCGCCACAGTTAAGACCCGATTCGATTCGATACTCAGATACCCATAAACCTTTTTTTGCTAAAAATTTTCCTTGAATCAATGCCGAACGATAGTCACTTACCTTCAAGACTATTTTCTTTTTGATACTTCCGCTTTCATCTGGATAAAAATCCTCAAACTGTTCTAGATAACCGTACAATCTTGGGTTCATTCCTGCAGATAAAATTACGGAAGAACTAAGATTACTATTTGCAAAACCTCTCAATGCCGCATGTGCATCGTTGAATTCGGAAGGAAGCTTTTCTTTTTTGATGTAGTTATCTTTATCGACTTTGGTCATAATGTTCACATCAATGCTTCCCAGAGTTAGGTGCCGTTTTGCCCAACTTTCCATTTCTTCAAGATTAAAATAATCTTTGGTCAGGTTTTTAAATTCTTGTTTGAGTTTAGAAGTATCTGGTAACATATTGAAGTACTCCGTTATTCCACTTGCAGTATCTAAGGTATTATTTTTAAACTCCTCAAATCTTTGACGTGAAAGTTCTTGCATTAGGTTCAAATACGAGGTAATTCTTTTTGCTCTGAAATCTTCCATTTTTTCTGTGATTTCGGAGTATGGGATTTTAAATTTTTCGCAATACATCTTCCGAATTTTTTCCAACAGGATATCGTCTACTAGTGATATTACAGAATCCATGCCGAATCGCGAGACTTTTAACGGCGTGTCAATAGTGAATCCGATTCCCATAACGGGAATATGGAAAGAATGTGTATTTGTCATATAGTGATTGGTTTAGATCTTAGTACCGCAAAGTAGTTTTTGGGAAATTTTCATGTTCGTATGAAGTCCTTCTGGGTTGAGTTTAATCAGCTCGTTGCAAATTTTCGGGTTTTATCGGTCACAGAATATGATTTTTGTCATGTTTATTGCAAATGGAGTCAATATTTTAGACGTGGAAAATGCGATAAAATAGGTTTCATGTTTGAGATGAATGCTCATTCCTACATTCGGGTTAAAACGCCTATAATATTAATCAATAAAGAATCCTGTATAATACTTTTATACGAGAGTGAAAATAGGTTGTACCTCCACCTATTTACTACAACGACAACTTCATCATTACCTCATGAGTACCATTATTGCTATTTGACAAGGACGATTGTGACGAAGCCTCATAGGAATACCCGATATTAAGACTGTTGGATATCTCAAAGAGCATAAACCCGGCAAACCCTTCATCCAACCTATAGGTAGCACCAAATTCAAAGATGTTATTGTAGTTCATTGCCATCGTTAGATCCAATGACAAGGGTGCGCTCTCTACATATCGTAGCATAGTCGAGGGCTTTAAGGTCAGGTTATCGTTCAGCTGATGGTCATAGGCTGCCATTAGGTACATATGCATTTTATTCCTGCCCAATTTCGCCAACCCTCCATCTTGCTCCAAACGTTTGGGTTTTAATATTTTAGGAACTGACAATGACAATGACAATGACTTGCTTTGTAAGTAAACGCCCGCCCCGACATTTGGGGTAATCCCTCCGTCAATATTCATTAAGGAGGGATCCGACTCAATACCAAAGGTCGTAAGGCCAGCCGTGTTGGCATTATATGAATTCCCTGAGGCCTTTAGACCAAAATAAATATTGGTATAATCGTCCCATTTTACCTTATAAGAAAAGTCGAGGGCAAATGATGTCTGGGTTTCGATAAAGGTTTTATCGTTGATGATACTGACCCCAAGGCCGACGTTATTCCCGAAAAAGGTGCTTGCCAAAAAACTCTGGGTCTCAGGGGCTCCGACAACCCCTGACCATTGGCTTCTTATATTTACCCCAAATTGAGTTTGGGATTCTGCCCCAGCATAGGCCGGGTTTACAAAGTTCATGTTGTACCTATAGAAAATATAGGAAGGATCTTGTTG
>CAZTLZ010000084.1:0-15190 GCA_964614665.1 uncultured Maribacter sp. | reverse complement strand
GGTCCGCAACCCCCATGGTGTCCAGCTCCTTCTTTAATTCGCAGAATAAAATCTAATGAGATAAGTTATATAGGGATTAATGAAGACCCTGGTGAATGTGAAGGCCCATATTTAATGACTGCGGGCATTTGCGGCGACTGTACTATTTTAGGAAGTAATGTAAAACCTGAGTTTTGGGAAGAATAAGCATATGAAGAAGTATTTAATCATCATATTGGGAAGTTTTACGGTTTTTAGCTGTATTGAACCTTTTGAATTTCGGACGGAGGAGTTTGAAGATGCGTTGGTAGTAGAGGCAACCTTGACAAATGAACTAAAGCACCATGAGGTGCAGCTTTCCAGAGCGGTACGTTTTGAAGATTCGATTTCAGCACCTGAGCGTAATGCGCAGATACGGATTATTGACGAAATGCAAAATGTCTATGAATTTCAGGAAACTGAACCGGGAACTTATGTTTCTATTTCGGAGTTTGCCGCTAAAAAGAGTATGAAATACAACTTGGAAGTGAAAACAAATGATGGTATTAATTATACATCGAAGCCAGAAAGTTTTGAATCAGAAACGGAATTCGAAGAATTGTATGCGGTTAGAGGTGTCAATGATGAAAATGAAGATGGTATCTTTATATATACAGATAGTTTTGATAGCACTGGGGAGTCAAAATATTACCGCTATGAATATGAAGAAACCTATAAAATTATAGCACCCTATTGGACACCTTTAGACTTTGAGTTAACTAATTATCAGCCATGTAACCCAGATTTTGATGACCCACGTATTATTTATGATCTGGAACTAGTCAGGAGAGAACAAGAGGAGCAAACCTGCTATAATACTGTTGAATCTTCCAACATCATTCAGACTAGTTCTGCCGGTTTCTCTAACTCAAAGGTCGATCGTTTCCCCGTTCGCTTTATCCCAGGCTCTGACTTTATCCTTACGCATCGCTACAGTATTTTAGTGAAACAATATGTACAGTCGGCCAACGCCTTTTCTTATTATCAAAGTCTTAATGACTTCTCATCTTCTCAAAGTGTTTTTTCGGAAATTCAACCAGGCTTTTTAGAAGGAAATATTTCTGTAAAAAACGATTCGGATAAAAAAGTTTTGGGCTATTTTGAAGTAGCTTCCGTTTCGGAAAAACGAATATTTTTTGGTTATCGAGACTATTACCCTGATGCTCCTTTTCCACTTTATATTAAAAAATGTGTTCCCTTTTCAACACCATTGGAGCATACTTCATATTGTTTCCGTGGCCCCCCACCGATAAATCCCTGTCCTGAATCTTTAATTGAACGCATGGCAAGAAATACGATAACTTTTCTTGATGATAATGCTGACGGGTTGGTAGGCATTAGTTGCCCTGGACCTTATGTTGTAGTCGAACGTGAATGTGGCGATTGTACGGCCCTTGGCAGTAATATAAAACCGGATTTTTGGATAGAATAAAAAATTAAAACAGTAAATATGAAGAATTACAGCGTAGTACTTGTTTTGTTGGCTTTGGTATTGGGACAACAGCGGGTGGTTGCCCAGGAAACGGCTCATGGCGTTCTGGAACAGTTTAAAGAAGTACCAAGTGAAAAGGTATATGTGAGTCTAAATACATCTTTGCTTTTCACTGGGGAGTATTTATTCTACAAAATGTACTGTCTTAACGATAAGACCAAGCAACCCAGTGAAATTAGCACCATAGCGTATGTGGAAATGATTTCTGAGAGCGGAGAAGTTGTTTTCAAGCATAAAATCCGTTTGGAAAAGAGTCAAGGTCAGGGAGATTTCTTTGTGCCAACAACAGTCCCCTCGGGGAATTACAAACTTATTGCGTATACCAGATGGATGAAAAACGGTCCTATGAATCGATTTTTTCAAGAAGATGTAGCAATTGTTAATCCGTATCAGACGAACCAAGATGCAGTGCTTCCCGACTTGACTGAAAAAGCTTCGATGGGAGAGGATCTGCAGGCCAATACGGTGGAGGAGGACAAAAGGTTTGTTTTGGTCACGGATAAAGAATCCTATCCAAAAAAGTCCAAAGTAGCGCTGTCCATCCAAAATTTCCGTGGGGCATCAGGTTATGGAAGTTACAATGTTTCGGTCAGAAAAAAGGAATTAGTGGAACATCGACCAAAACGTACACCCCAATCTTATATCGAGTGGCACGCAGGGCAGGTTGCGAATGCTCCGGTTTTTTATGAAAAACTGATCTTCGCTCCAGAAGGGAATGGGGAGTTACTGAAAGGTCAAATCACTGCTAATATTTCCGGATTACCCCTTGCTAATTTACCAATCGCCATATCCATTCCAGGAGAAGATTACCAGATTAAGGTGGTTGGTACGGACAGCACAGGTCTGTTCTACGCCAATATTTCAAAAGATTACACCCAGCCCCAGGCCATTTTACAGGTATTGAACGCACCACAGGGGAGTTATGGGATTAAAATCCTTCAGGACCCACCTTTGGACTATTCTAGTCTTCAGTTCGGTCGTTTCTTGATCGACCCCAAAATGAAGGATGCGATTTTGAGAAGAAGTCTACACAATCAAATAGAGAATGGATATTTTGCAGTGAAGCCCGATACAATGAAGTTTGATGCTTTGAACGATCCCTACGGAGGTGCTTTTATTGAAACTATAGACCTTGATGAGTATACACGTTTCAAGACTTTGGATGAAACAATGGTAGAGCTCGTTCAAAATGTATGGACTAAAAAGAATAGAGATGGTACGGTTTCTTTCAAAGCCCGCTCCTTCGATGAGACCTATGAGGAATCAGAATATGATGCCATGGTTTTTATCGACGGTGTTTTTATGCCGAATCAGGCAGCGTTGTTAGAGTTTGATTCCCGACTTATTAAAACGGTAAATACAGTACGTGAAAAATTTTCAATGGGAGGAACCATTTATTTCGGTATGATAAATCTGGTGACAAAAGACGGTAACTACTTTGATTTGGTTAATACTAGTGGAATGACCAAAATTGAACTGGATAGGCCACGTCTTCCAAAACGTTATTTCGCCCAAACTTACATGGAGCAGTCCAATAATAGGATTCCGGATTTTAGGGACCAATTATTATGGCAACCCAATATTTCTTTTGAAGGAAAGGAAATGGGGCTTAGTTTTTTTACCTCTGAAGTACCTGGGGAATATGAACTTAGTCTAGAAGGTTTTTCCATTTATGGCAGACCTGTTGCCATTAAAAAGACCATTACAGTTGAATAGAGTAATGTCAATGTAATTCAATATGATAAAAATCGTAATCTTTACTTACATTTATAGCAGAAGAATACGACATGCTTACGAAAGTTTTTGGTAGTGCCGTTTTTGGTATCGAAGCGACCACTATAACAGTTGAAGTGAATGTAGATACTGGAGTTGGATATCATTTGGTGGGCCTTCCCGATAACGCGATTAAGGAAAGTAACTATAGAATTGCCGCAGCCTTACTTAACAATGGCTATAAAATTCCTGGTAAAAAGATTACCCTAAATCTCGCGCCTGCCGACTTAAGAAAAGAAGGCTCGGCCTACGACTTGACTTTGGCCATGGGTATTTTGACGGCCTCAGGCCAAATACAATCCGAAAATTTAGAGAAGTACATTATCATGGGTGAACTTTCTCTTGATGGAAGTCTCCACCCCATAAAGGGGGCATTGCCTATAGCCATAAGAGCCATGGAAGAGGGTTTTGAAGGGTTTATTCTTCCAAAAGAGAATGCGAAAGAAGCAGCAATAGTTTCAGGAATCAAAGTGTATGGGGCACAAAACATCAGTGAGGTCATTGAGTTTTTTGATAAAGGAACACTTCTAGAAGAAACGATAGTTGATACAAGGGCGGAGTTTCATAAAAGCCTTGATTTTCCTGAATTCGATTTTTCAGATGTGCGAGGGCAGGAGAGTATCAAGCGTTGTATGGAAATTGCCGCTGCTGGCGGACATAATATTATTTTGATTGGCCCTCCCGGTTCTGGTAAGACCATGCTAGCAAAAAGACTGCCGTCCATTTTACCACCAATGACGCTACACGAGGCCTTGGAGACCACTAAAATACATAGTGTGGTAGGGAAGGTTAAAAACTCAGGACTCATGAGCCAGCGTCCTTTTCGGTCGCCCCATCACACAATTTCAGATGTGGCTTTGGTTGGGGGAGGAGCATACCCACAACCAGGGGAAATCTCATTATCGCATAACGGGGTTTTATTCTTAGACGAGTTACCTGAATTCAAAAGAGGTGTACTCGAAGTCATGCGACAACCTTTGGAAGATCGTGAGGTGACCATTTCTAGGGCTCGTTTTACGGTAACATATCCGAGTAGTTTTATGCTGGTGGCGAGCATGAATCCGAGTCCAGGGGGTTATTTCAACGACCCAGATGCGCCAGTGACTTCTTCCCCCGCCGAGATGCAACGGTATTTGAGCAAAATTTCTGGACCATTATTGGACCGTATAGATATTCATATAGAGGTCACTCCTGTTCCCTTTGAAAAACTTTCCGATGATCGTAAAGGAGAACAAAGTAATGAAATCAGAAAACGTGTAACAGCTGCCCGTGAATTGCAGACAAAGCGTTTTGAGGGTTTGGATAACGTACACTACAATGCGCAGATGAATACCAAGCAGATTCGAGAGTTCTGTAAACTTGATGATGGATCAAAAGAGATGCTCAAAAATGCCATGGAACGTCTGAATCTTTCAGCAAGGGCTTATGACCGAATCTTAAAAGTTGCCCGTACCATTGCTGACCTAGAAAATGCAACCGAAGTCAATGGCAACCATATTGGCGAGGCCATTCAGTACCGTTCTTTAGATCGTGAAGGGTGGTTGGGGTAAATTCGACCTATGAAGAATAGTTTTGTGAGTTAATATTTTGGCCGAAATGTATATCCTATTTTAAAAGACCCCATAATTGGGGCGGTATTGGTTTGCGCCCAATCTTTTCCAACTATATTTGGGCCTATGTCAATTTGAAGTGCAAATCCTTTTTTAGCCATGTATTCAAACCCGATTGGAAAGTAAATGCCTGCTTGAGATTCTCTTTTATTCGTAGTTGAAGATGACCCCATACTACCAAAAATATTCCCAGTGTTAAATTGAAATTCTCGTATCAAGTATAATTGTAGCCCACCATACCAAGCAAAACGTTTGATATTTCGATTAGTGAGATAGAAGTTGGTGCCCAAATGAATACCCAAATCAGCTCCTAAACCTACATTTAAAGAGATTCTTTTTGTTGCGTTATGATTAACATGAATACCTAAGGCCTCTGGGCCAAAAAACTGGAGCATAAGGCTAGTGCTTCTTTTTATATTGCTACTATCTTGTTGAGCTATTATGACGGTTTGCGTTGCAGATAAAGTAAGAACTAGAATTAATATAACAATATTTCGAGGAGGAACAAACGGTTGATAAAACACTTGAAAAGAGTTTGTCATGGTAGTTCGTTTTTAAATTCGATATCACTTAATATAATAAATTAGTTTTATATAATCACTCGCAATGCGATGCGGAAGTAAATATGAATAAAACAAACAATGATTCTCCGGATGCTCCAGTAATTTCTTCTCCAGCAGAAATGCAGCGGTATTTAAGTAAAATAAGCGGCCCACTTTTAGATTGCATCGATATTCATATCGAAGTTACTCCAGTTCCTTTCGAAAAACTATCAGAAGATAGAAAAGGAGAGGGTAGCGTTGAAATTAGAAAGCGCGTTGCTGCTGCTCGTGAATTACAGACTCAGCGATTTTCACAATTGGAAAATATAATTACCACGCCCAGATGAACACAAAACAGATTCGAGAGTTTTGTCAGTTAGACGAGCCATCAAAGCAGCTATCAAAAAATGCTATGGAACGTTTAGACCTATCTGCAAGAGCCAATGATCTTGCCCATACCATTTCTGATTTAGAGAGCGCAGTGGAAGTTAATGGCAACCATATTGGCGAGGCCATTCAGTACCGTTCTTTAGATCGTGAAGGGTGGTTGGGGTAGATGAAACCATAGCTTTGGACAACCCTAGACATAATTTCCCTGTTGGTTTGCTACAGTTTGCCAAAACTAAATAATTTAATTACATCAATTGCTTTAATGATATAATTCGTTATTTTAGAGAGCATTAAGAGTTTTCTGAATCGAAATAATTCAACCTATTCCCGCTGAAAAAGCTCTTTAAGTTTTTCCAAGTTACTAATTCATCAACGAAATGAATGAGAGGGTAAATGTTTACATGATCTATACTGGGAAGGATAAAGATATAATGCTTTACCTTTTAAACCATTTACATTTGCTACAAGACGACTACAATTTATCTATTTGGGCCGATGATCCTATTATTCCTGAAAGGCAATGGCAACCACAAGTAGAATACCGCTTTAATGAGGCGGAGGTATTTCTTCTTTTAATAAGTGATTCGCTGCTGCATTCTCAATTTATCGAGCAAATTGAATTTAAGAAGATCATTGACAGATATAAAGAAGGGAGTTCTAAAGTTGTCCCTATAATCGTTGATGAATGCCAGTGGGACGTTGATTTCAAATCAGATGATTACAACTTTAGTTTTAAGGAACTAAATGTTGTACCTGAGAGAAACATTCCAATAAGGAGTTGGAAGTCACAAGACGAAGCTTATAATTCAATTGTAGTTAGGATAGAAAAGGCAATTACTTCATTTGCTGGGGCCAATTATAGGAAAGATGCCAAAAAAGAATTTGAAAAAATAGAACAACAAGGGGGAAGATTAAAGAAGGAAGACGAAACCAAAAAAAGGGAGAAAGAAGGCCATAAGCATTCGGAAGTAATTCGAACGGCAGAACCTGAAGCGAAAAAGAGCACAGAAGAAGCGGAAATACGAAAAGAGGGAGAATTTCAGCAAAAGCCGACCTACGGAAGTACCCAAAAAAGGTTACTCGTTGGTTTTGTGGTAGCGGCACTTGTCACTTTGGGAATAATATTGTTTTTCAATGACAAGACGGAGCCTATGGACCAGTTGCTACCGCAATCAAAAAATGAAGCAGTAGTTGTCAAGGGTACTAACGATGAAAGTGTCCCCATTTTGGAGGAAAAACCAAAAAAATCGACCTTGATTGGGGCAGGTTCTATGTTAAAACTGAATGTTGGAGACCAATATGATCATGGAATTATTTTTGAAATAGATGATGAGGGAATAAATGGAAAAATGGTTCATATTGATGATGCCGGCCCAATGCCATGGCAAAGTGCTATGAAGATTGATGAACAATTGGGGGAAGGGTGGAGATTGCCAACTTTCGATGAATTGGTAGTTCTATACCAAACTGTTGGTCAGGGTGCAACGAATAAGGCCGAATTTAGCAATGGATTGTATTGGAGCGCAACGGCTTATGATGAATATCAGGCGCGAGTAGTTAGATTTCGCGATGGTAATACATCATATCATTATAACAGTGGGGGTACACACCGACAATTTTTGGTGAGGGCCGTTCGTGATTTTAGCAGATAGTTAGAAAATTACTTTTGGGGTTTTCCGCCCCCAACTTTGATTATTATTGCTTCGCAGCTTTTCAAATCAGAGTTTAAGATGATTTTCTCTGAAGCTGGACCGTCTTTTATCTCAATTGCTACTGTATTCGGCGGAGATTTCCCCAAATTGTGAGCGTAAAGAAATAAATCATTGGGTTTTGTAGGATCCAATTTTACCTCAAAGGTCTTATTTCGATAGGTTAAGAGATATTCTGAAACAATGGCTACACCATTTAAATATATCGAGACAATATCGCCATCTACTCGACCATGATCACGTAAATTTATTTTTATGTTTTCGTTGTACACCTTGACTTCATTAACATAGTTAAGATTTCTACCATCGAACGTACTTCGAATTATGGGCTTGTTCTCTTCAACTTTAACAATAATATCCTCTGAAGTTTTAGTTATGATTTTGTCCTTTCGTGGTGCTTTCTTGATAGTAAACATAGGAGTGGCGAATTTCGCGATCGAATATTTATCAGCAGGAAAAAGCTCAATACCGAAAACGCGGTAGTCATCTCCTTCTGAAAGCCCCCTATCCAAGGTAACATCATCAATGAATTGGTTGTTCTTAAAAATACCTAGTTCTTGCACTACCATATCGTCCTTTGAGAGGTAGAACTGTATGGTTTTATCTGCAGGGATATTCTCTGTATCCCATTCGATTTTAACCAGACTGGGAGACATCCAAACGGTGCTCCTATTCGGGGTGGTAATTTTTATGGCCGTTTGTGCAGATTTTTCAATTGCATCTTCATAGCTCAACGAGTACGCGGAGTTGATGTACAAAAGGCAATAGCCGAATAGCAAAAAAGAAATCTTTTTCATTTCAATGTGGTTAATGGTATTAGACTAACGAAGAAATCACCTTCATATTGTGAGATTTGCGACTTTGAAACTAGACTAGTACTATTGTTCGTATGTACATCAAAAGAACAGAAAGAGCCAAAGCATGCAAAATGCGAAATACACGCCTATAGTTCGTATCTGTACTGGTTCTACTACTGCATTTTATCAATGAACGTTCGACTAACGAGAAGTGTTTAGCCAAGGACCTTTTTCAATGCTTTTCCGAAAAGTTCGACTTCTTCAATTTTACCAGTACTGATACGGGCCCAATTATAAAATGGAGGGAAAGGCCTACCAATTAGTATATTTTCTTTTCGCATGTCTGAAATCAAACCGTCAATATGTCTCCCTGATTTAAAAAAAACGAAGTTGGTATGCGATTTTACATATTCTAGGCCCAAGTTATCTAAGGTATTATAAATAAGTTTCTTACCCTCAGTGGCCTTCATAATGCTAAATTTGTAAAATTCATCATCTTTTAATGCCACCTTAGCCCCCGCAATCGCCAAAATATTCGTTCTTGCCATGACACTACTTTTTAGGCGTGATGCTATATCTGGACGAGTTACCAGATATCCAATTCGAAGACCGGCCATGCCAAATACTTTTGAGAATGTTTTGGAAACAATAACATTATTCCCGTTTTTGACTAATTCCACCATGGAAGGGTAGTCAGGTTCAGTAATAAAATCATAATAGGCTTCGTCGCTGAACACAACGGCTTTTTCACTTACTGAACTGCAAAAATCCCTTAGTTTGTTTTTCTCGATAATAGTACCCGTCGGATTATTGGGGTTGCAGATGTAAATAAGTCTCGTTTTATTGGTAATCCGTTTTGCCATGGCGTCCAAATCATGGTTCATAGCTGCATCAACGGGTACACGATGTACGTAAGCTCCTTGAACCTCCGCATATCGCAATATCTGTTGAAAGGTAGGGTCGGCAGCAATAATCTCACCACCGGTCGTTCCATAAACGAGTCCGGCAGTACATAGGCCTTCCCCTGAACCTCCCGTAACAACGATATGGTCTTTGGTCACACCTTCTTTTTCGGCGATCATTCGAACTAAATCACCAAGAACTGCAAAAGGATAGCGACATGCCGAATCGAAGCTATTGGCGATAGCCGCCCTTACTTTTTCAGATGGGCCATATGGGTTCTCATTTGAGCTTAGTTTTACTGGACCATTATAGGATACATTTTTCTCTGGAGGCTCAATAGCGAGGACCTCTAAACCTCCCATTAAAGCAAGTCCACTGGATAGGCCTACGGTTCGCAGCCAGTTCCTACGATCTATGTTTTTCATTTCGTATCTTCTTAAGACAAAGAAGATACAAATAAAAGAGGTTGAAATGAATAGCTATGCTATAATAATGACCCTAATCACTTAGGCACATTAGATTTAGGGTGTTAAAAAAAGAACCATCACTGTTAGTGATGGTTCAAGAATCCTATTAACTCCACATTTTAGTTGGATTCAAAGTTGATATTCCTCATTGTTTTGTTCTTCCTCATTGGATTCTGAAGGCAGGAAAACATCTTTTAGCACATAAGCCCCAATTAAGGTAATGCTTAGTGAGAGCAAATGAATTGCATAGTCCCAATCCAATACTTTGAGAATGGTTCCTGCTATTACGCCTAAGGTGCCTACCACTAATATGCTATTCCATAAGATTTGGGCCATACTATTTTTTGCCCTTCGATCTTCATCTAGAAAATACGCTGTACCTTCCATAATGAACCAAGTGACGAAAGCGATAGCCGTTATGATTTGAAAGAATAAGGAGTATGGAAAGTCAAGAACCCTAAATATTCCGTTAGTTGCCCAAAAAACGATAAGAACCAGTTTTGTGTAATCTATAAACTGTTTTTCAGTTTTTTTCAAAAATCGGAATATGTACAAAGTTCCTATTATTGAAAAACCGAGCAACATTATTTCCTTGGCATAAGGCAATTCTAAAATCTTCATGAGCATTCCAAATAACAACACGGCAATGGAAATCCTCAAGGGCATCTTCAAAATCTTTTTCACATTTGACATACGAATTTGTTTTAGGGGGTTAAATTGCTTTGATATTGGCCCTAAGACCCTCCATAATACCAATGATATTATGAACGGTATCTTTCAAATAGTGCTTGATAAGTACATGCGGAATTCTAATTGTTGTGAATCCGTTCTTGAAAGAGTGCATCGCTTCTTCCAAGTCATTTATTGCTTGTTCATGAGTCATCATGTGATACTCACAATCAATTTCGATATTTAATTTTACTCGAGAAATGGCGATGTCCACAGATTTTTTACCATCCCACCATTCAAGCATCGCGCTCACACCCTCTGCTTTGAGTCCGTAGTATAGCTGTATAGCTTCAAGAGGAGTTCCATTCTGTTCAATCAATCTTTCCATTCGAATTCTGTGCTGACTACATAGTTCCACACCAAGGGAATTCATGGAGTTTTTGTGATTGACATAATCGAGTTCAACATTACATTCTAAACAAGTCATTTATGTAGGTTCGTTTTGATTTGGGATTATTATAACCCACGCTTTTTTGTAATATTATATAATCTCGATGTACGACACCCCACTTTTAGACGAACTGCAAATTTTTAGATGAAATGCACAAAATTTGTTAAAAACAACCTCAGAATTTATAAGGTTTTCGTAGATAAGTATTCCAAAAGAACCTTTTATATTTACGAACAATGTCATCAACCTTACTGTAAATGTTTAAAAAGATTGGCCCAGGCGTACTTGTGGCCGCAGCTTTTATTGGTCCAGGTACGGTAACTGCCTGTACTCTGGCCGGTGTTGAATTCGGTTATGCGCTTTTGTGGGCCATGCTACTGTCCATTATTGCTACTATAGTGCTACAAGAAATGGCCGCTCGATTAGGAATTATCACGCAAAGAGGATTGGCAGATGTGATTAAAAGCGAATTAAGTACCCCATGGGTTCGGAACCTAGTAATAGGAATTATCTTAGGGGCAATAGTTATAGGGAATGCTGCTTATGAAGCTGGAAATATTGGAGGGGCGACTCTTGGCTTGGAAGCTATTTTCGGAACTGACTATATGAAGTACTATCCCTTGATTATCGGTTTATGTGCGTTCGTCCTTTTATATATAGGTAATTATAAGGTTCTAGAGAAAGTGCTGGTTTCTTTAGTTATTATTATGAGTTTGTCCTTTGTAGTAACCACCTTGATAACAAGGCCAGACATCGGTCAAATCCTAAAAGGGCTCTTCATACCCACTGTTCCGAAGAATAGTATACTTTCTATCATTGCTTTGGTTGGTACTACAGTGGTACCATACAACTTGTTTTTACATGCTTCTTTGGTAAGCGAAAAGTGGAAATCAAAGGAAGACCTCAAATCAGTTAGAAGGGATACCTATATCTCCATAGCGCTGGGCGGTATTGTTTCAATGTGCATAATCATTGCAGCAAGTACTATTCAAGGAGACACAATAACAACAGTAATGGATTTGGCTCAGGGCTTACAACCGCTCTATGGTAATGCAGCTAAATATTTTATGGGAATTGGACTTTTCGCAGCAGGGATAACTTCTGCTATTACAGCTCCACTGGCTGCGGCTTATGTAGCAAATAGTTGCTTTGGGTGGAAAGTCGGTCTTAACCATATCAAGTTTAAAGTTGTATGGATTACAATTCTTTTTTTAGGGGTCGGGTTTCTATTTTTTGGCTATAAACCAATTGAAATAATAAAGTTCGCACAAGTGGCTAACGGCATTTTATTACCACTCATCGCCGTGTTTTTACTATGGGTGGTCAACAAAGCCTCCGTAATGGGAAAATATAAAAACACCAAGATTCAAAATGCCCTCGGCCTTATTATTATTGTTCTGGCAATCGTATTGGGTATAAAAAGCATTCTGAAAGTAATAGGTCTCTTTTAATGGAAAAAAACTATATAGATATCAATTGTGATTTAGGTGAGGGCATAGGTAATGAAGAACAAATAATGCCACTTATTTCGTCATGCAGTATAGCCTGTGGTGGTCATGCAGGTACAGATTTAACAATGTTCGAAGTCGCAAAATTAGCTCAAAAAAATAATGTAAAGGTAGGTGCACATCCTTCATACCCTGATAAGGAGAATTTCGGAAGGGTTACCATGGAGATATCGGCCGACGTGCTGATTGCTTCGGTAAAAAAACAAGTTGATGATTTCGCTGCTATTTTAAAAAAGGAAAATATTGAATTACATCATATAAAGGCTCATGGAGCACTTTACAATGATATCGTGGTTGATAAAGAATTAGCACGTAATTTTCTAAAATCCATAGCATCATATAAGGATAGTGTTTTTTTGTATGTCCCATTTAATTCCGTTATCGAAGGAGAGGCATTGGTTGATGGTTTTCAGATAAAATATGAGGCCTTTGGCGATCGAAACTATACGGATGAAGGATTATTGATTTCAAGGCAGGAGAATGATGCGGTAATACAAGATTCACAGGCCGTGCTGGAACATATTGCAAGAATGGTTCATGAGAGGGAAGTAAGGCTTCCCAGCGGAAAGCGTATGCGTATGCTTGCAGATACCTATTGTATACATGGAGATACTCCTTCAGCTTTGGAAATATTGACGTATATTTCCAACTATCAAGCGATGTATAAACTGCAGATTAGAAAGTGAGTACTTATTCCATTTCGATACGTCCTTTTGGTGTACATGCCGTGTTGGTAGAATGGCCCCAGCGCGTTGAGGAAGCTATTCTTGACGATATTCTTCATTTTACCCAACACTTACAGCATAACTGTTTGGATGCGTCACAATGGGAAATCGTTCCATCTTATAATTCAGTTACCCTTATTTGTCGCGAAAAACCGATTGAATTTGGCAATTTCAAGAAAAACCTTGAAAATTGGTATGCAGAGGAGTTCAATTCGAAAACTCGGGAAAAGTTTCTTTGGCGGCTTCCAGTTTGCTATGATTTGGAGTTCGGTATTGATTTGCAAGAAGTAGCTCAAAAGTTGAAAACCTCTGTTGCTGAGATCATAGCACTTCACACGGGCACTCAGTATACCGTTTATGGTATTGGATTTCTACCGGGTTTCATGTATCTCGGTGGTTTGCCGGCTGAGTTGGAAGTTCCGCGAAGGGCAGATCCCCGCTTAAAAGTCCAGAAGGGCTCTGTAGGTTTGGCAGGAAAACAAACGGGAATCTACCCGCAGCAATCTCCAGGAGGGTGGAATATCATAGGTAACTGCTCGGTTTCGATGTTCGACTCTAAAAGTGAGAGTCCTTGTTTTGTTAATGTGGGTGACAAGATTCAATTTTATTCCATTGAAAGGGCGGAATATGATCTACACAAAATCGAAGGGGAAGTAGGTATCTATAAACTGGAAAAAATCACATTGAATGATTAAACTGCTCAAATCAGGGTTTTTTACCACCATTCAAGATGGGGGCCGATTTGGGTACCTGAACAAGGGGGTTCCGGTTTCTGGTTTCATGGATTCCTTTTCAGCCACAAAAATCAACCTTTTGTTAGGGAATGAAGCTGATACGGCAGTTATGGAAATTACGATGACCGGACCGACAATTGAATTCGATGCACCCACATTCATTTGTTTGGGTGGTGCAGAAATATCCGCTACTTTGAATAATAGCCCCATTCAGCACTTTAAAGTACATAAGATTGAGAAAGGTGATATTCTGTCTTATGGAAAGTTAAAAAATGGATTTAGAAACTTTTTGGCAATTAAGGGCGGATTTAAAACAACACCAGTTTTGGGAAGTCGCTCGCAGTATTTTCCAGTAACTGATAAAAACTTTTTGAAAGATGGATCGGAGATACCCTATGATGCCGTAACTGATTTAGATCTTAAGATATCCGAGATTAGAGTTGATTCATTTCTTGAAGAATCAAGTTTGGAGGTTTCAATGGGGCCTGAATTCAAGTTGTTGAATGACAAGCAATTAGAAACCATTTTCATAAAGAATTTCAAGGTTTCCAAGGAAAATAATCGAATGGCATATCAATTAGCCGAGACAATTGAAGGGCATAAGGTTTCAATGCTCACTTCGGCCACGCTGCCCGGTACGGTACAGCTGACACCCTCTGGAAGGTTGATTATTTTGATGAAAGATGGTCAAACTACGGGTGGATACCCAAGAATTTTACAACTTTCTGACAAAGCAATTTCAATTCTTGCCCAGAAAAAGTTAGGAGATACCGTTTCATTTAAACTTTATAAAGTTTAGTTTTGTGGTGCACTTTATATTACTTAATATTGTGTTGATGAAAATGGAAAATAATATAGTCAATGTGATTCTGGTCATCCCAAAAGGGAGATGATATAGATTTTCATGACAAAGAAAGCCCGTATCATTTATCTGATACGGGCTTTCTTATTTGTAGTTTTTGAGGTCATTTAAGTAAAGATGGTAATCTTTGAACATGAACTTGTTTTTTAGAATGAAGTCGTGGTTCAAAAACCAATGAATATGGTATATAAAGTATATTCATTGTATTGGTAATCAATTAGTTGTGTAAAATTTAATAAAATTGACTTTATACCTACATGGCTTGTTGAAAATTGAGGCCATGTTAAACTTATATATTTGTTAGTAGAGTCCATAAACTCCGATTAAAGAACAGTATTAGAACACATTGATGGAACTAAATAAATTCAGCAAAAATGTAACGCAAGATCCGACCCAACCTGCAGCGCAAGCAATGCTTTACGCTATAGGGTTTACTGATGAGGATTTTGAAAAACCACTAATTGGAATTGCAAGTACCGGCTATGAGGGCAATCCTTGTAACATGCACTTGAACGACTTGGCAAAGTTGGTCAAGGAAGG
>CAZTLZ010000083.1:0-15213 GCA_964614665.1 uncultured Maribacter sp. | reverse complement strand
CTGCCACTGATGATATAGCGGCTATTCGGTCAATTCTTGACCAACAACAGAAAGTGTGGTCGGAGAATGATTTAGAAGGTTTTATGCAAGGCTATTGGCAATCGGATGAACTGACCTATTATAGCCGAGGGAAAATCACCAAGGGCTGGCAGACCACATTAGCCAATTATAAACGAAATTATCCTTCAAAAAAGGAAACAGGTGAACTGCAGTTTGAAATTGCCAATATCACACAAATAGATGTGAATGCTTATTGGGTTATGGGAAGTTACTTTCTAACCCGTGACGCGGGTGACGCCAACGGTACCTTTATGATTATTTTCAAAAGGATCAATGGAGAATGGAAGATTATTGGAGATTCCTCCTGTTAACTCAAAATCGCCTTTCAGGGTTAAAAGCTGAAATATCCATCGACGTTTTTTTATCACCAATGATTTCTGATACAAGTTTACCCGTTGCTGGACCTAAACTCCAACCCATCATCGCATGGCCCGTAGCGAAAGTCAAATTCTTGATCTTCGAGGATTTTCCGATATATGGTAATCCGTCGGGGGTGACCGGCCGCATACCAGCTTGTACCTCTGATTTCTCTTCAGCGGTTATTTCCAACTCAGGATAGAACTTTTTTGCTCCATCGGCTATGGCCTCTACCCGCTCTTTTCGAATGTAATTGTTGATTCCCGAAAACTCCATCGTTCCTGCAAAACGGGTAAATCCCTTCATCGGAGTAACCGCTATGCTTGACTCCATCAACACTGCTGGCATTGAAATACCCAAAGGTCGTTCTACATTGATGCGATACCCTTTACCCGGTTGCAAAGGAAGATCGATCCTTAATTGTTTCGATAATTTTCCGCTCCATGAACCTGCCGCCAAAACGACTTCGTCAGCAGAATAATCCCCTTTAGATGTTTTGACCTTATTGATGGCACCATTACTAACGGATAAATCCAGCACTGCTTCATCAGTGCGAATACTAACGCCTACTTCCTTCAGGTGTCTAAGCATTTTGGGCATAATCTCCGTAGGTGTTGTATGACCGTCACATTCGTAATGAATCGCTCCCATGGCGTCTATTTCAATATTCGGTTCTATTGCATCCAATTGTGACTTATTAAGCTCATTCACTTCCAGACCAATAAAACTGGCTTTTTGAGCGACTTCCATTTCATGTTCGAAAGAAGCTTGAGTTTTGTATAGCATTAATAAGCCCTTTCGTTCGAGTTGAAAATCGCCTAAATCTCCCGATGCCTTGATATCTTCGAATAGATCACGACTGATTAAATTTATATCCTTGATAAAAGGAATGGCCCTTTCTACTTTGGCTTTCGTAGATGATTTTTTAAAATACCATGACCACTTAAAAAAATCGACATCCCACCTAGGCTTCATATAGAATGGGCTTGCCGAATTGAACATCCATTTAAGACCTTGAGTGATTTTGCCTGGCGATGCCATGGGTATTATGTGACTGGGTGTAATATAACCCGCATTTACAAAAGAAGCACCTGAGGTAATATCCGATTTGTCAATTACCGTTACTTGATGTCCTGCCTTTTGTAGAAAGTAAGCGGAGCTCAAGCCTACAATTCCCCCACCTATAATAACAATATTCTTACCCATACAACTAAATCACTTGAAACCCATGCGCATAGGGATCATCATCATCGATACTAATAGTATTGTGCCCGTAGATTTTAGCCCACCCTTGAATGCTTGGAATAATCGCTTTCATACCGTTTAGGGTAGTCTCCTCCTCTATTCTACCTATGAATTTGGAACCTATAAAACTTTCATGGATAAATTCTTCGCCTACTTTTAATCTTCCCTTCGCATACCATTGTGCCATACGGGCCGAAGTGCCTGTTCCACACGGAGAACGGTCAATTGCCTTGTCTCCATAGAACACGGCATTTCGAGCAGTGGCCTCTGAAGAAATCGTATCACCTGTCCAAAGTATATGACTCACATCACGAATGGTAGCGTCTTCTGGATGAATAAATGTATTCGGATACTTCAGATTGATTTTCTCTCTGATTTCTCGACTGTATTGAACTAACTTGCTCGCGCTAAAGTCTTGAATTCCATTAAAGGTTTTTTGAGTATCTACAATAGCATAATAATTTCCTCCATAAGCAACATCAAAAATCAACTCGCCCAATTCATCACAATCAATAGTGAAGTCAGATGCTGCCAAATAGGCCTTTACATTTGTCAATTTGACCCAATCGACCTTCTCTCCCGTTTGTTGGTACTCAATTTTCACCAAGCCCGCAGGGGTTTCCATTCGTACTTTTCCAGGAGTTTTCGGATTTATCAATCCTTCTTCAATTCCTATGGTAATTGCTCCAATAGTTCCATGTCCGCACATAGGCAGACAACCGCTGGTCTCTATAAAAAGTATTCCGAAATCATTATCAGGGTTCGCTGGAGGGTAAAAAATGCTTCCACTCATCATATCATGACCACGAGGTTCGAACATTAACCCTTTACGTATCCAGTCGTATTCCTTTAGAAAGTGTTGCCGTTTTTGACTCATGGTAACACCATTCAGCTCAGGACCTCCTTCTCTTATCACCCGAACAGGATTTCCACAGGTGTGCCCATCAATACAGCTAAATACGCTACGCCCCATTTTTAATTTGTTTAATATAATTATTGATTCTATCCTCCAAAATGGATAAAGTAACCGTTCCTTGACCTAAGACAGCTTCATGAAAATCACGAATATCGAATTTGTCTTCAAGTTCTGTCTCCGCCTTTTTTCGAAGTTCACGAATTTTCAATTCTCCCATTTTATAGGAAAGTGCCTGTCCAGGCCATGATATATAACGGTCAGTTTCGGTATTTACCTCATGCATTGAAAGAGCCGTATTGGAAGCCATAAAGTCAACTACTTGTTCACGTGTCCAGCCTTTGGAATGAATTCCTGTATCGACCACTAAACGACAGGCTCTCCACATCTCATAGGTTAACTTTCCGAAATGTTCATAAGGTGTGGTGTACATGCCCATTTCCTCGGCAAGAAATTCCGTGTATAACCCCCAACCTTCACCATATGCCGATAAATATGTGTCCTTTCGAAATTGTGGAATACTATCACCCAACTCTTTATTCAAGGCACCCTGTAAATGATGCCCAGGGACTGCCTCGTGTACTGTTAGCGAGGGTAGGGTATAAAGGGTTCTACTCGGTAAATCAAACGTATTCACCCAATAATATCCGGGATCTGTGCTGTTTTTATCTGTTCCAACATAGCGACCCCCTGTATATTTGGGCGCAATCGCGTCTGGTACGGGAGCCACTCCATATGGCTTTCTGGGAAGGGTTTTAAAAAATCGAGGCAGTTGCTCATCAGCCCTTTTGGCTATATCGCGAGCGATCATAAGCAGTTCTTTTGGTGTCTTTGCATAAAACTGCTCATCTGTTCTTAAGAATTTTAGAAAATCTGAAAAGCTACCTTCAAACTGTAAATCGGAAATTATCTTTTCCATTTGTGCTTTGATCCGAGCAACCTCATTCAAACCAATTTGATGTATGTCATCAGCTGTATATTCCGTACTGGTGGTATAAAAATTGATTCGATTTTGGTAATATGCGACACCGCCTGGAGTTTCAGATATACCTAAAGATGTTCTTGTTTTGGGTAAATATTCTTCTTCAAAGAACTTCTTGATTCTTCTAAATTGTGGGGTAACTTTAGTTTCCAAAGCCACTTTTGCCGCTGTAAGAACAGAATCAACTTGACCTGAAGTCAACGCTTCAGGAAGTTTTTTAAATGGTGAATAGTAAAAACTGTCTTGGTAATCATCTACCAGATGGTCATTGTAAGTGCTCTCATAGCCCTCAAAAATAACACGTGGTTGCGAAACCCCTTTTTCCAAACCTTCTCTAAGGTTTACGAAATGCTGATCGACAAAATCGGGAATTGCATTCAACTTGTTCAAGTACTTTCTGACTTGCTCATATGTGGTCAACGGCCTTACGTTATAGGTCAGACTACTATGGAACCCTGAATCTGATAATAATGGATTTAGGTAGCGTTCGAATTCAAAAAAATCTATTTTGTCCTGTAACCTGAACCGTAATAGTTCATGAGAAATCATGTCGGTTTCAGAAAGCTGAGATACGTCGACCTCGGCCAATTCATCAAGTTTACTTTTTGCGAAATCCGCGTCTTTCTGATATCGTTCTTTGGTATACAGGCCCAAAGGATAGGTATCCTCATCATAACTTTCAAAATCCTCGTAAGAAGCTACGATATCAGACAATACCGTATCCGAACTTTCAATTTCACTTCCCTTACATCCTAGGAAAAAAATGAAACATAAGGAAAGAACCCTTTTGATTAACTTCATACCACATCGCTTTTAGATTGCCGCCCTTGTTTCTTCATTGTCAATTGTTCTCCAAATTCCCAAAGGGTTTGAATTCTTCAGTTCATTAGGCAATAGGTCATCGGGCCAATTTTGATAACTAAAAGGTCGTACCCATCTCTTGATTGATTGTGTGCCTACTGCCGTAAAACGACTATCGGTTGATGCCGGGTATGGTCCTCCGTGCTGCATGGACGGACAAACTTCTACTCCTGTTGGCACTCCATTGAAAATAATACGCCCCACCCTATTTTGTAGTGCAGCGATTACCATCGGATAATTTGAAATTTCATTTGAATCAGAAATAATGGTACCTGTAAGTTGGCCTTCCAAATTAGAAATAATCTGTTGTAGCTCACTGGCATCTTTGCACTTTACCACCATTGAAAATGGTCCGAATACTTCCTGATGCAAACGTGAGTTTTCTAAAAAGGTACTTCCCTCAACGGTTACCACCGCCTGGCGCGCATAGTTCGCGGCCACTTCAGCACCGTAATCCGCAGACACCACCGAGCCTGTTTGGTCAATAGCAGTCTGCTTATTCTTTTCATAAGCGCCAATAATATTCGGATGGAGCATACTAGAAGGTTCTACCTTGACAATCTCTTCAGAAAGCGTGCTAATAAAATCAGTTAAACTCTCTCCTTCAATACCAAGCAACAGCCCTGGGTTGGTACAAAACTGTCCTGAACCCAGTGTAATAGACCCTGCATAGGTATTTGCCAATTCACCAGAACGATTCTTCAATGCCTCAGGTAACATGATCACTGGATTAATACTACCCATTTCAGCAAAAACCGGAATCGGTTCCTCACGCTGGGCAGCTAAATCAAAAAGTGCTCGCCCCCCTACAATACTTCCGGTGAAACCGACTGCTTTTACTTGCGGATGTTGTACCAGTTGGACACCAACGTCAATTCCACTGCTGTTCAAATTTGAAAATACCCCATTTGGCATTCCAGTTTCTTCGGCAGCTTTGATAATAGCCGAGGCTACCATTTCTCCCGTACCGGCATGCATAGGGTGCGATTTTACAATGACTGGACATCCTGCTGCTAAAGCGGCGGCAGTATCTCCGCCAGCGGTGGAAAATGCCAAAGGAAAATTACTAGCTCCAAAAACCACCACAGGGCCTAGAGGAACCATCATTTTTCGCAAATCCAATTTTGGTATTGGAGCTCTATCGGGAATAGCCGTGTCAATTGTGGCATCGACCCAAGAACCTTCTTCTACCAAAGAAGCAAACGCCCGTAACTGCCCCACTGTTCTTCCTCGTTCTCCTTTTGCCCTACCCTCAGGTAAACCAGACTCAGAACAATACATTTGAATCAAACTATCATCCAAGGCCAAAATTTCGTCGGCTATGGCATTTAGAAACGTGGATTTTTCTTTCCCAGATTTTTGATTGTATGTAATATAGGCGTCGGTCGCCAAAAAGACGGCCTCATTGATTTCCTCAGTACCCGCTTCTACGAAAGTACTCTCGTTTTCAATATTCAAAACGGGATTGAACGTTTTATATGTTTTTGTTCCATTTCCAGATAGTCTATTTCCAATATAGTTTTTACCTGTAATCATATTTCTTATTTTTTTTAAATGTGGCTCGACATCAACTGATTTGTGTACAACTTTCTACGATACCGGATATTTCTTCAACAGAGTTTCTGGTCGTATCGGACGTTTGGTAAAACCTCCACCACAATTAGCGCAAACCTGATGTAAAGGGTGCAATCAAAAATACAAATCATTGTCTCAACTGAATCAAAAAGGCAATGATTTATCACAATTCTCACATGTTGGTCGTATTTCTAGATTTATTACAAATGTAATAGGAATTCGGGATGTAGAGTTACTCCCATTTTATCCAAATTTGAGACTATATTATCCTTATATTAAAAATAAATAGAATAATAAGTACAATATTTGCGCAATTATGAAGGTCAAACCATTTAAAATACTGAAACCACTTGAAGAAAACCTAACGGTTCAAGTGGATAAATCCAAAGGGTTTTATAACCACCTGCACCAGCATAATGAAATACAATTGAGCCTAGTGGTCAAAGGTCATGGCAAACTTCTTGTCGGGGATAGTATTCATCCTTTTAATGATGGGGATTTTTTTGCTATTGGAGCAAACAGCCCGCACCTCTTCAAAACCGAATGGCAAGATGAACATGTTCATATGATTTCTCTATTCTTTACGGAAAACACTTTGGGAGAAGGATTCTTTTTACTTTCAGATTTAAGGGAGATACGCCCATTCTTTAAAATCATTACCGATGGATTTCGACCATTGAGTGGCCAAAACGAGATAGCCCAACTCATGTACCAGTTTCCTATGTCTTCTAAACTATCAAGGATTATACTATTCTTACAACTACTGAAATTATCGTGCGATATCACCAAGAAACCACTAACCCATTTTATTCATCCAAAACAAACGGGGCTTCTAGCCGGTGAGCGTTTACAGGTGGTTTTTGATTATGTGCTTCATAATTTTCAGAAAGAAATAAAACTAGAATCAATAGCTGATTTGGTTCATATGACCCCAAACGCATTTTGTCGCTTCTTCAAACAACGTACGAACAAAACCTTTTTTCAATTCTTAATTGAATTGCGAATCGAACATGCCAGCCAACTTCTAAGTAAAAACAAAGACCTATCTATGGCAGAGATAGCGGAGCATTCCGGTTTTAATTCCATATCAAATTTTAATAGAAAATTTATGGTAATCAAAGGTATGAAGCCTTCATCTTATGGTAAGCAACTTTCTGGGAAAGAGTTATTTCTTAAGTAACCGTTAATCACTTGTCGTCACTCCAAACTTATAGATTGTAGTAGTCTCATATATCTCATCTGGATTTAATAGCGTGCTTGGAAAATCGGGTTTGTTCGGTGAATCTGGATAATGCTGGGTTTCAAGGCAGAAGGAGCCACGAAAAAGATAAGGTTTTCCCGTTTTTCCAATATCAGACCCATCCAAGAAATTCCCTGTATAAAACTGTACTCCGGGTTCACTTGTGTAAACTTCCAAGGTTCTACCGCTATTTGGTTCAGTAACCTTTGCAGCGAATTTTAAACCCTCCTCGTTCTTTGGAGTCTCATTAATTACATAATTATGGTCATAGCCCTTACCGATTTTCAGTTGTTCAAAATCCGAATCGATATCACTTCCTATGGTCTTGGGAGTTGTAAAATCAAATGGTGTATCCGCCACCTTGTCGATTTGTCCGGTCGGAATAAGCCCCTCATCAACCGGGGTATAAAAAGCGGCATTCAACATCACTACGTGGTCCAGTACATCACTATTACCCTCGCCCTTTAAGTTAAAGAAAGAGTGATTGGTTAAATTTACCACAGTCGTCTTGTCAGTCGTTGCTTTATATTCAATTTTCAGCTCATTATCATTATTTAGAGTATAAACCACTTCAACATTTAAGTTACCGGGATAACCTTCTTCCATATCAGGAGAAAGTCGTGAAAAGGTGATTTCGGTATTACTGAAATTTTCTACTTTCCAAACGACACTTTCAAACCCCTTTGTACCTCCGTGTAAATGATTTTCACCGTTGTTTTTTACCAAGTCATAAATGGTATCGCCTATTTTGAATGTCCCTTTTCCTATTCTATTTCCATACCTGCCAATAATAGAGCCGTAGTAATTTGGTTTTTCTACAAACTCTTTCAATGCGCCATACCCCAAAACTACATCTTCAAATTCACCATTTTTATCGGGAGCGTGCAAAGAGACAATCCGTTGACCATAATTGGTGAATGTGATTTCAATTCCGTTATCATTTTTTAAGGTATAAAAGCCCACAGAATCACCGTCGACTTTATCAACAAAATCTGCTGGGTTTACGGAAGTCATTAACTCGGTAACCATTGGTTCAGCGGTTTCCGTTTTCTTTTCCTTTTCTTCTTTACATGACATTGACAAAAATATGATAGCCGCAGAAAGGCTCAATCCTTTTAAAATATGCATAGTCCAAAACCTTTTATTCAAATAGCAAGGTAAGGAAAATCATTAAATACAAAGGTCTTTTTTCTTTCCTAAAAAACAAAGTAATGTGCAACGCTCGATTTGAATAAACACCAATTTCCTTAATTGATATTTCATTATTTTTGTGGGAATTCTAACTCAAGAAAACAATAATGAAAAAAAACCTTTTCGTCTTAATTGTGCTAGCCGTTGCTTGTAATTCCTCTCAAAAGACAGTTAAAAAGCCCATTGAACAAGTAGGCGTATCCGCAGATCCAAAAGAATATGCTGCAACGATAACCGAGGAAGAATTGAAAGAACATCTTGTTGTTTATGCCTCCGATGAGTTCGAGGGTCGAGAAACCGGTGAGCCAGGACAAAAAAAAGCCGTTCAATATATTAAAGCAGCATATGAAAACCTTGACTTAAAGGCGGCCAAGAAGAATGGGGATTATTTACAAAAAGTTCCATTGGAAATAAAGAGAGTCCCTAGCGGCTCCCTTACTATAAATGGGAAAGAACATACTCTTGGAGAAGGTTTTCTGACTTTTTCGGCAAGTGACGTTTCCTTTGATGAAGTCGTTTATGCTGGTTATGGTATAGAGGAGGGAACCTATTCTGATTTTTCAGATATTAATGTCACCGACAAAGTAGTTTTGATAAAGGCAGGGGAACCCAAAACTGAGGATGGTACATTTTTGTTGTCAGGATCTGCCGAAGGTTCGAAATGGGGAGACCCTAATGAATCTATTGCCATGAAAAATGAATTATTAAAGGATAAAGGAGCTAAAGGCATGTTGTACTACGACATGGATAACTACCAACGATTCAACAGGTATTTTCAATACATGAGAAATAATGAAAGTGGACAAATGTCAATTAAATCAGAGGAGGAGGACTCCAGTTTTGCTATTTATCTTAACGTTGATGTAGCAAAAGAGCTTTTGGCCGACATAGACACTAATCACACTCCATCTACTATCAAGATCTCTGTCAAGGTGGCAACAGAAGCGGAAAATGGCGAAATAGATTCTGAAAATGTGGCTTCCATTTTGAGAGGTTCAGAAAAACCAGAAGAGTACATTATTATTTCATCTCATCTGGACCATATTGGGGTTACCGATGATGGGCAAATCAACAATGGGGCCGATGATGACGGTTCGGGTACCGTTGCACTTATTGAAATTGCCGAGGCCTTCAAGAAAGCATCGGATGAAGGGAATGGTCCTAAACGCTCCATTGTTTTTTTACATGTTACAGGTGAAGAAAAAGGACTACTCGGTTCGCAATATTATACGGATATAGAGCCCATTGTACCTTTAGAAAAAACCGTTGCGAATCTTAACATCGATATGATAGGGCGCATAGATCCTAAGCGTGAGGGGGATAGAAACTATATATACCTCATAGGGTCCGACAAATTGAGTACAGATCTTCATGAGCTTTCAGAAGAAGTGAACAAAAAGTTTATGAATATAGAACTAGATTACACCTACAATGACGAAAACGACCCGAATCGTTTTTATTATAGAAGTGATCATTACAATTTCGCAAAAAACAATATTCCGATTATTTTCTATTTCAATGGTACACATGATGACTACCATAGACCTGGAGACACCGCTGACAAAATCAACTACGATCTGCTAGAGAACAGATCTCGATTGATTTTTCATACCGCTTGGGAAATTGCAAACCGTGATGCCCGAGTAGTAGTCGATAAGGCAAGTAAATAACATTAGTACCAATAAAGCAAAAGCCCTAAGAGTATTCTTTTTAGGGTTTTTGCTTTATAATTTATCCGTTCTTAAAAGGTCAAAAAAAGCCTTGTCAATATTGACAAGGCTTGAATTTCTGGGTGGAAGACCGGGTTCGAACCGGCGACTTCTGGTACCACAAACCAGCGCTCTAACCAGCTGAGCTACAACCACCATTTGTAAGCGAAGGCAAAGGTAATTTTTTTTGATTGTTCTTTCAAAATAAAAGTCGGGTATTTTTGGAATATGATTTTAAAGAGATAAGTAAAGAGACACTCAAACCATTCCAATAAAATCAATAGATTAATCCCTTTTTATCGATGAAATACATAATATGCATGCTGAAACACACAATTATGAGCATTTCACAACATTAATTAGAGTGATCAACAGTGCCATGTTACTTTTACTTTAATATTAGTATACCATGTCCTCAATGAAGAAAAATCATCTGGCGAACTTATGTTTGGTCAAAAAATACGTCCTATTTTTTCCGTTGATTCTTCTTTTCGTACAATTTACTTACGGACAGGAGGCCCGTAGAGACAGTCTTAAAAACGAACTAAAACAATTGAAGCCTCTTCTTCAATCAACATTACAAGATTCTAGTTACGTCAATACATTAAATCATCTAGCATTCTCAATGCGATATCACAAGCTTGACAGCCTACTAATACTATCAAAAGAGGCGTTAGAGAAAAGTGAACATATCGGCTTTGTTCGCGGTAAAATCTTTGCAACTATAGGGGTTGGGGACTATTACTCCGATGAAGGCGATCATGACAAAGGAATTTTTTACTATTCCAGTGCCTTGGCTGATTCCGAAGATCTGGAAAACGACAAATTGATATTACATGCCGAAAACAGGCTTGCAGGAGAGTATGAATACGTAGGCGACTATGGACTTGCCCTAAGCGAGATGCTCAAAGGAATTGAAATTGCTACCAGACTCGGTGATACTGAAATGCTATCTATTTTCAATGAGAACATCGGCCTACTATACTCGGCACAAAAAGATTATGATGAAGCGTTAAACTATTTGAAAATCTCAAAGAAGCTTAACATGGAAGTTGGAGATGATATATTTTCTGCTCATACGCATGCGAACATGGCATCTGTATACGCTGATGCCCATAATTACGATTATGCCATGTTCAATATAAATATCAGTATTTCCGTTTATGAGAAACATCGGCTAATGGACTGGTTAGCATACGCTTATCAAACCAAGGGTAAGACATATTTGCGGCAAAAAAAGTTCAAATGGGCCTTGTACTGGTATAATCAGAGTGAAATGCTCTATGATAAGAGTGTTGATGACGAAAGAAGCAAAATCGAATTACTACAAGGTTTGGGCGAAGCTAATTTGGGGTTGGGAAAAGATAGTTCTGCAGAGCTTTACGCGACAAAGGCGTATGAATTATCAACAAAGTTGAAGGTAAAGGAAGAAATGAAAAACGCCTCAGAAACCCTATACAAGCTACACAAGAAGAAAAACAATATGGACAGTGCCCTCGCCTATCATGAGCTTTTTCAACAACTTTTCGATACGCTTTCTCGAAATGAAAGCAAAAAGAGCCTGCTAATGCTAAAAACCAAAGTGAACCATGAAAAACAAAAAGAGGATCTAATTTTAAAGAATGAAATGGCGTTGGCCGAGCAAAAAAATTATGTGACTGGAATTTTCGGTTTGGTTTTGGTCTTATTGGTAATCACTTTTTTGGTGAAGCGCAATGAGCGCATCCAAAAAAATCTGAATAAGGAGTTGACATCAAACAAAATTCAACTAGAAAAGAACGAACAAGAGCTCTTGGAAATCAATGAAACGAAAGACAAGCTTTTCTCTATTATCGGACATGATTTGAGAGGTCCGATAGGAGCTTTTCAAGGTCTACTACAGTTGTTCAAAAATGGAGAGGTAGAACAAGACGAGTTTCTATCCTTTATTCCAAAGCTCAAAGCTGATATCGACCATATCTCTTTTACTCTCAACAACTTATTATCATGGGGACAGACACAGATGAATGGGACGATAACCAAACCTTCAATTGTCGACTTAGAAAGTATTATATCTGTGAATGTCAATCTCTTATCTGAAATAGCATTCGGAAAATCAATACGACTACTAAATAACGTGAAAGAGGAAACCATGGTGTGGTCTGATCCGGATCAAATCGATATTGTCGTTAGAAACCTTATAAGTAACGCACTGAAATTCACCCCGAAAAATGGCTCGGTTACCGTTAGTGCCTTTGAAAAAAACGAGTATTGGGAAATTTCAGTTCAGGACACGGGGGTAGGTATTGATCAAGAAACTCAAGACCGAATCTTTAACAAAAATGCTAACATTACCACATACGGTACTGATAATGAAAAAGGAACTGGTCTTGGACTCACTCTATGTAAAGAGATGGTAGAAAACAATAATGGGATAATTTGGGTAAATAGTGTACCGAAGCAAGGCACATGCTTTAAATTCACATTACCCAAGTCAAAGGAGATTTATGAAAAGGCAAGTTAAATAAGACTATCCAACGAATCTACACCTACAAAACGTTCAACATTAAATCCTTCAGCGTGCTCAACGCCTATAATTCTACCCAAATCCCTAGCCCTGTAATTGACGCTATCAATAAAATTCTTACTACTTATAGGCGTTTCAGGTTCATCACTATCGGGATCAAAAAACTGTGAGGAGTAGGCCAAAATGGCCTCAGTCTTTTTTTCGATGAATCCACTGACATCAACTACGAAGTCAGGATTCAGGTTTTTCCATTGTATATAATGATAAATGTATTTTGGCCTCCAAGGTTCTTGCCAGTTATCATCACCATCAAGCTTGGTATCTATTTTAACAAGACCACTTAAAAAACAGGCATCACTGACTAATTCACTTCCTCTGCCATGATCAATATGCCTATCATCTAAAGCATTGCAAAGTACTATTTCCGGTTTATACTTTCGAACCATCCTTATAATACCCAACTGATGCTCTTTGTCATTGACGAAAAAACCGTCAGAGAACTCCATGTTCTCACGAACCGAAACTCCTAATATTTTAGCGGCGGTGGCGGCTTCTTGGTCTCGAATTTCCGCAGATCCCCTGGTACCTAATTCCCCACGTGTTAAGTCAACTACGCCAACTTTTTTGCCGTTCGCTATTTCTTTTGCCAATGTTGCACCTGCCCCTAGCTCAACATCATCTGGGTGAGCCCCGAAGGCCAATATATCTAATTTCATCATATTTAATTTCGGGTTAGTGAATCGAAATAGGTTCTTGTGACCTTACATGCCGTAGGGCTTGTTCGATATCAGCAATGAGGTCTTCCGGTTCTTCAATGCCCACTGAAAAACGAATCAATCCATCACCAATGCCTTGACGTTTCCTTTCCTCGTCCCCCATCAAGGCGTGCGAGGTTTGGGCGGGTGAAAGAACTGTACTTTCTACTCCGGCCAAACTCATAGAAGACTTAATAAGCTTCAGGGATTTTTGAAACAATAAGCTATCATAAGATTCGTTCAATTCAAAAGAGAGCATACCGCCAAAACCGTTCATTTGAGACTTGGCCAATTCATGATCTGGATGGGATGGTAATCCTGGATAATGGACGGCTACTATCTCAGAATGCTCATACAAGTATTCAGCCATGCGATGCGCATTCTCATTCTGAGCCCTCACTCGTAAACCCATTGTCTTCATACTTCGTTCTAATAACCAAACAGTTTGGTCACTTAAACTACCACCTAGATTTTTCGCCAAATTAAATATGCGCTCAATATTCTCATGTGTGGTTGCAACGGCTCCCGCACAAATATCTGAATGCCCTCCCATATATTTGGTTGCACTATGTATCACTATGTCAATCCCAAAATCTATTGGGTTTTGATTCACAGGGCTCGCAAATGTATTGTCGATCATTGAAATCAACCCATGTCGTTCGGCGATTGCAACAACAGCATTTAAATCCGTTATTTTCAACAGCGGATTTGAAGGTGTCTCAATATAAATGACCTTGGTATTCTCTTGTATTTTAGCTTCAAAATCTTCTGGTTTTAAACCCTCTGTAAAAGAGTATTCGATTCCGTATTTATCAAATTCTTCATTCACCAGATTGAAAGTACCTCCATAAAGCGCGTTTTGCAACACCACATGATCTCCAACACTCAAAAAAGCCATTAGCGTAGTACTTACAGCTGCCATACCACTGCCGAAAATCAAACCTGCTTCGGCATGCTCCAAAGCCGCAACCTTTTTGCTAAGTGCTTCTTGATTGGGCGTGTTAAAATATCTAGGGTATCTTTTTACATCCACATCTTCAAAAGCGTAGGAGGAACTCATATAAAGAGGAGAAATCGCCCCTTTGAACTGCTTGTCTTCCACTTCACCCACATGGGTGCAAATCGTGTTCAACCCTTTCTTTTTTTGACTCATTATATTGCTTTTAGCTATGGTTAAAGTTACAAAATTGAATCAAACCTGAACTTTTTTCCAATTTCCTTTTTTGAACCAAATAATAGAAATAATGGCCAATACGACTTCCGCAATTGTTATTGCGGCAAAGACACCTACTGGACCAAATTCAAAAGTTATTGCCGCCAAATACGCAAGTGGCAGCTGAAACATCCAAAATGCAAAAAAATTGATTCTTGTTGGTGTTCCAGTATCCCCTGCTCCATTAAAGGCCTGTGTTACCACCATACCATATGCATAGAAAATGTAACCTGCTGCAATGATTTGTAGGCACAACCCTCCATTTTCCACAACAACAGGGTTGTCATTGAACCAACCTACGATCTCATGTGCAAACAACAAATAAATCACTGATACAACGGCCATGAAATACGCATTATACTTTCCCGTTTTCCACACAGATTTTTCAGCCCTCTCGGGTTGCTTGGCGCCTAAGTTTTGGCCAACCAATGTAGCAGCGGCATTACTCATTCCCCAAGATGGCATTAATGTAAACAACATCACACGAATAGCAATAGTATAGCCCGCCAAAACCTCACTTCCAAACTCGGACATTATACGCATCAGAAAAACCCAGCTTGAAGTACCAATGAGAAATTGCGCAATTCCGCCTAGAGAAACTTTTAT
>CAZTLZ010000082.1:0-15244 GCA_964614665.1 uncultured Maribacter sp. | reverse complement strand
AAGTGACCAATTTGTGGGTAAACCAACTCATTGGGGATGCAAAACTCCCTCAAGACCAAAAAAAAACATTTACAACGATGCCTTTCTATAAGGGAGAAGAACCCCTAATGCCTTCTGGTTTATTAGGCCCAGCATCCATTTTGAAAACGACATCCAAATAATAATTAAATGAAAAATGTACTACTAATTGTTTTGACAACTATTTGTCTTTTAGGTTGTAAAACTGAATCTGAAAATAAAAAAGAAACTACATACCGAGACCTAAATTCAAACGGTCAAATGGATATTTATGAAGATTCCACCCAAACCATTGACAAACGAGTTGATGATTTGCTTTCACAAATGAATGTGGAAGAAAAAGCGGGATTATTATTTAATTCCCCAGTTGGTTTAATTGGGGAACCTTCGATTGAGGAATATCAAAAAGAAATCGATTCGTTAAAAGTAAATCATATGGGCATGCCTGGTTTGGCTAGCGCGAAGGAGATTTTAGAGCTCAATAATGCTATTCAAAAATTAGCCGAAGATACACGGTTAGGTATTCCTGTTACATGGTACACAGACCCACGTCATGGATTAAGATATAATGAGGCAGCAGGCAAGAATCGTTTTCATTCTTGGTTTCCTTCTGATTTAGGTTTTGCCGCTACACGAGATGCAAACTTAGTCCGTGAATTTGCCGAAATAGGTCGTGAAGAGTATAAAGCGCTGGGCATTCGTTTGGCCTTACACCCCATGGCAGATTTAGCAACAGAACCACGATGGTTTCGAAATTTCAACACCTTTGGTGAAGATGCTGAACTCGCTGCATCGATGGTAAAACAACATATTTTAGGTTTTCAAGGAGAAGAACTCGATTCTGAAAGTGTGATTTGTCAAGTAAAACATTTTCCAGGCGCGGGCCCTCAAAAAGACGGTATGGATGCCCACTTTGCTTCGGGTAAGGAACAAAACTATCAAGGAGATAATTTTGATTATCATTTAATACCCTTTAAAAAAGGAGCATTTGCAGCAAATGTAGCTCAAGTAATGCCGTATTACGGCATGCCAGTAGGCACGAAATATGAAGAAGTTGGTTTCGCCTATAATAAAGGAATCATTACTGATTTACTCCGAAATGAAATGGGTTTTGAGGGAGTGGTTTGTACGGATTGGACACTAGTGACCGACAATTTTGCAAAACCTGCATCCGCATGGGGTGTAGAAGATCTTTCCGCAAAAGAACGGGTCCAAAGAATATTAGAAGCTGGAGTTGATATGTTTGGAGGAGAAAATTGCCCGATTCATATTATTGATTTGGTAAATGAAGGCAATTTGACTGAAGCACGATTAAATGAATCAGTGCGCAAGGTTTTAAAAGATAAATTTAGTGTGGGCCTATTTGACAATCCATATGTAATGGAAGATGAATTAGTTATTTTTAATAATGAGGCTAATAAAGAAAAGGGAAGAGAAGCACAGCGTAAATCATTGACTTTATTAAAGAATGAAGGCAATATTTTACCACTTTCTGCTGACAAAAAAGTTTTTGTGCAAGGGGTAAACCCAAAAGCATTAGAAGGTTTTTCGAATGTTGTAGCTTCACCCGAAGAGGCCGATGTAATTCTCTTAAAATTCATGGCGCCTTATACTCCTGTCACCGATAAAAGTTTTTTAGAAAAAATATTTCATCAAGGTAGGTTAGATTTTCCGGAAGAGGAGAAAAAGAAAATGCTTGATTTGATTAATACCAAACCAACCATTAGCATTATGACCGTAAATCGCCCTGCGGTAATTCCAGAAATAAATGAAGCAAGTAAAGCCTTGATTGCAGACTTCGAATGTGAGGATTCAATTTTAGCAGAATTGATTTTTGGCAAGTTCAAGCCCACAGGAAAACTACCGATGGAGATTCCTTCAAGTGTTGAGGCCGTTGAGGCGCAATTTGAAGATACTCCGTATGATTCTAAGGCCCCTTTATATTCGTTCGGTCATGGTTTAAGTTATGAATAATACAAAACAAATTACAATGTCAAAGTTTAAATATTATCAAACAGTCCTTCTCCTTTTCGTTCTCGCAATAGGTTGTAAAGCACAAGAGCCAAGCACCTCTTCTAATATGCCAACCACTTTACTACAAGACTCGATTTCCATCGAAGGAAAATCAAGGATTTTCGAATATTTAGCCCCTCAAAGCCTGAAGGAATCTCCCTCATTAGTATTTGTATTACATGGCTCTAATGGAAACATAGCTGATACAAGAATGTATACCAATTACGAATTTGAAAGGCTTGCCAGTGAAAGAAAGAATCAAATTGTCGTATATCCTCAGGGCTATGATAAGCATTGGAATGACTGCCGAATGAATGCAAGCTATAAAACCAATCAAGAAGATGTAAATGACACTGCTTTTTTCTCGGATATGATAGGCTATTTTCATGAAAAATTCCAGATTAATAAAGAAGCCGTATTTGTTACCGGAATTTCAAATGGTGGACATATGTGCTATAAATTGGCTTACGAATTACCCGAAAAAATAAAGGGTATTGCACCTTTTGTAGCCAATATTCCTGAAGAGGTGACCAATGATTGTACTCCGAAAAATGAGGCCATCTCGGTTTTGATTATCAATGGTACAAATGACCCTATAAATCCGTATGACGGGGGTTGGGTAGTCATTGGCAATGATAGTACACGTGGAGCAGTTTTACCAACCAGAAAAACCGTCGACTACTGGAAAAGCCTAATGCCTTGTACTTCCGAACCTGAGGTAGTAGAATACGAAGATTATGCAACGAATGACGAATCTACGGTTATACACTATAAATTCTATTGTGAGGAAGAGAACATTAAGGTAGAACTTTTAAAAGTGATTGGCGGGGGCCATACGGTGCCTTTAAAAGACACACCTCCGATTCCCGAACGCTTCAAAAAAATGGTGGGGGGTAAAAATTTAGATATTAATGCGCCTGAAATAGTGCTTGACTTTTTTGAAAGTTTGGTTGATTAGCATTGAAATAAAAAAGCCCGTTTTAATTCAATTTCAGTAAAATATCTGTATCACTATGAAATATCATCTCTTTAAAAAATCGAATCATCCAATTGTTATCTGTCTTGGGCTGATACTTATGCTTGGAATGTCTTGTAAAAAAGAGGTCGAAAAAACTACGGAAAAACCCCAACGCCCCAATATATTACTTATAATGGCAGATGACCTCGGTTATGCTGATATTGGATGTTATGGAGGCGAAATTTCCACCCCAAATATTGACCGCCTAGCGGCTGAAGGACTGCGATTAACCCAGTGTTATAATAACGGCATATGTGCACCTTCAAGAGCTTCCTTGCTTACAGGACAATACCCGCACCAAACAGGTATTGGTTTTTTTAATATGGATTTAAAAGAGCCTGGTTATGAAGGTTATTTAAATAGAGAGTCCCTAACTTTTGGAGAAGTTTTTAAAGAAGCAGGCTACCGAACTTATATTTCTGGAAAATGGCATTTGGGCAACGACTCGATACATTGGCCAAACCAAAGGGGTTTTGATCGTTTCTTTGGCTTTCTAGATGGCGGTGGTAGTTATTTTGATGATATACCTATCATGAAAGTGATTCGAAACGCTTCGTTATTAGAAGATGGTAAACGTTTTCCTGTAGAATCTGTTGAAGATTTTTATATGACGGATTTTTTAACCGAAAAGGGAATTCAATTTATAGAAGAACAAGAAGAGAGTGACCCTTTTTTACTTTACATGGCCTATAACGCGCCACATTGGCCGCTTCATGCAAAAGAACAGGATATCACCAAATATAAAGGTCGATATGATATTGGCTGGGATTCTTTACGGATTTTGCGTCACAAAAAACAACTTGAATTAGGTGTGATAGCGGAAAGTCAAGAACTTACAAATGACGAAACCTTACCGCGATGGAATACCCTTAGCAATGAAGAAAAAGCTTCATGGACTGAAAAAATGGAAGTTTACGCCGCTATGGTAGATAACTTAGATCAGAATATTGGCCGTTTAATAGATCACTTAAAATCATCAAATCAACTCGATAATACCTTGGTATTATTTGTTTCTGATAATGGGGCCGATGATTGGGATATTCAAAAGATACCCGTTTTCTATCCTTCAAAAGCAAAGGTGGGACAGCCTGGATCTAACGAATCTTATGGCAGACCATGGGCTCACTTGTCGAACGTGCCATTCAAGCGATACAAGGCAACTCCGGGCGAAGGTGGAATAAGTAGTCCGTTTATTGCGAGATATCCTTCTGTAATATCAGCCAATACATTAAAAAAAGGTGGTATTCATTTCGTTGATTTTTTACCAACACTTTTAGAATTTGCAGATGTTAAATATCCTCAACAATTTAATGGTACAAAGATCAAACCACTCATAGGCGAAAATTTTATGCCCTTATTGTCTGGCGAAAATTGGGAGCGCGAAACACCAATATTTTATGAATGGGGAGGCAATCGCACTATTCGTAAGGAGAACTGGAAGTTGGTAGCCTTTTATCCTGAAAATGAATGGCAATTATTCGATTTAAGCACAGATCGGTCGGAAGGAAACAATCTGACTGATACAAAACCAGTACTGGTGGAAGAACTTAAAGGATTATATCAGGAATGGGCCGTTAAAACAGGAGTAGTTCCATGGAATGCTGAAATGCAAAAA
This sequence comes from uncultured Maribacter sp., assembly GCA_964614665.1. Classification (GTDB taxonomy): domain Bacteria; phylum Bacteroidota; class Bacteroidia; order Flavobacteriales; family Flavobacteriaceae; genus Maribacter_C. The sequence continues at coordinate 10,580 of CAZTLZ010000082.1, read as the reverse complement.
CGAACTGGTTTCCCTCCAAAAAGGCATTAAAATTAAGGATGATTACGCTATTCGATTTAAAAAATAAAACGGCTTTAGTTACTGGTGCCAGTAGTGGTATGGGCAGGGCTATTGCACAAGAATTGGGAAGAAATGGTGCCAGTCTCGTTATTGCCAGCAATAATGCCCAAGAGAATACCAAAACTGCTGAAGAATTTCGCGCAGAAGGAATAAGTTGTGAACCTTTTTTTTTAGATGTTAATCAAAAGGAATCTATTGATAATTTGATTGAAGCGACCTACAAAAGGTTCGATAAAATTGATATTCTAGTCAGCTGTGTAGGCATGGGTCCGGCGGCCTCCTTTATGGAAACCGATAGCGCACTTTATGAAAAAGTAATGCAAACCAATTTGCAAAGTGCTATTTATTTGACAAAAAAGGTTTTACCAGGAATGGAAAAACAAAAAAGTGGTTCCATTATTTATTTGGCGAGTATTGCATCCGTACGAGGAAATAAGCATATTGGACTCTACGGCATTTCAAAAGCAGGCTTGGTACAATTAGCCAAAAATTTGGCGGTAGAATATGGTCCGAAAAATATTCGAGTGAATGCCATTTCTCCCGGACTAATTGACACGCCTTTTTCGAATTCCCTGCTGGATAACAAGGAGTTTATGGATAAACGCTTGCAATTAACCCCACTTCGGCGGGTAGGCACTCCCGAAGAAATTGCTGGGGTTGTGGTATTATTGGCTTCAAAAGCAGGAGCATTTATAACAGGTCAAAATATAATTGTAGACGGCGGAACAACCATAAGTGACGGAAATTGATAGCATTAAAATGGAACAAAAAATAAAAACAGTTTTAGAAGCATACCATCAACGAATTGAAAAGGAAAATGCTTTAATGCGGTCGCTTCCTATTGAGGAAGGAATGAAAATGCGCGATGATTTTTTACTTCCTGTTGGCGAAGAAGTAGGTCAGTTTTTAAATACCTTAATTAAAGGTGCTAAATCAAAAACCATTTTAGAAGTTGGAACTTCCTATGGGTATTCAACAGTATGGTTGGCGGAAGCTGCAAAGCAAACTGGTGGCAAAGTCATTACTCTTGAAATCGACCAAAAAAAGTCCGTTTATACTAAAGAGCAACTACAAAAAGCTGGTTTGGCAAATCATGTTGATTTTCGGGTTGGAGATGCCTTAGAACTAATTGAAGCGTCTGCCGAAAGCTTTGATTTTGTTTTGATTGATATCTGGAAAGAACTTTATGTACCTAGTTTTCATAAGGTATTACCAAAATTAAATAATGAAGCCTTTGTGGTGGCAGATAATATCATTTTTCCGCCGCATCATAAAAAGGAAGCTGTTGCGTATCGCAAAGCGGTTCGAGAAACTAAAATTTTTGATAGCGTACTATTGCCTATTGGGAGTGGTTTGGAGGTCAGTAAATTGAAAAAACTATGAATAGATTTGAAAATAAAGTATGCCTCGTAACGGGTGCTGCTTCAGGAATAGGAAAAGCAACAGCCATGTCTTTTGCCAAAGAAGGTGCCAAGGTAGTCGTCTCCGATGTTTCAGATGCGATTGCTGAGGTAGTAGCAGCAATAAAAAAAGAAGGAGGCGAAGCCATTGCCCAAAAATGTGATATCTCAGACTGGAGCTCGGTGGAAGCTTTGGTTAAGAAAACTGTAGATACCTTCGGAAGACTTGATTGCGCTGTAAACTCGGCAGGAATTGCAGGTAATATTTCAAAGCCAACGCACGATTATCCTTTCGATCAATGGGAAAAGCAAATCGCTATTAACCTTACGGGAGCATGGTACTTTTTAAAAGCATGTTCGGGACAAATGCTTCAAAACGAGGGTGGCAATATCGTATTGGTAGCTTCCGCAGCAGGATTAAGAGGGCAACCTGAAAATTCGCCTTATGCGGCTTCAAAGCACGGTGTAATTGGTTTGACCAGAACGGCTGCTATTGAATATGCAACCAAAAACATTCGAGTGAATTGCATTTGCCCAACAGCAGTGGAGACCCCCATGTTGATGCATGGGCGACGAAATCTTGCAGAAAACCCAGAAGCAAGAAAAGCAGCCACCAATTTACAAGCCATGAAAAGAATGGGGCAGCCAACAGAAGTGGCTGATGTAAATCTGTGGTTGTGTTCAGATCAATCTAGTTTTATAACAGGTTTAGATATGCCCGTAGACGGTGGCGCTATGGCGCGTTAATTAAGAATAGTATGATGTCAAAAAAAATAAGAAGAGTAGTTACAGGCAATACAAAAGACGGTAAAGCCATCTTTACCAACGATGACAGTTTTGAGCCGAAAGCTATACCAACAGGAGATGCTGCAATGTCATTATTATGGACAACCGCAGCAGTACCCGCTGATTTGAATGATGATACGGATGGAAGATATCGAGAAGCGGGAGTGACCTTAAATGGCGGTTCGGTCATTCGGTTGTGCGACATGTTGCCAGGTGGAGTTTCACCATGGCATCGCTCTAGTAGTATCGATTACGGAATAGTAATTAGCGGTTCTGTTGAATTGGAATTGGACAATGGCGTCACTAAAACTATTAATCAGGGTGAGGTTATTGTGCAGCGCGGTACCGCGCATCTATGGAGAAATCCCAGCGAAACAGAAACTTGTAGAATCATATTCGTGCTTACCGAGGCCAAACCTTTTGAGATTAACGGAAAGCCTTTAGAAGATTTAATGGACCAGCATTAGAGGTCGTCAAAGAAAATTATAACAACACAAATTGAATATGATATGATCAATATAAGGGAATAATGAACAATTAAGAGTTTATTTTGAATATAAATGTCATTAATATGATTCTAAAAAAGTTGCTATAATGGCTACATTTGATTAACAAGAAACTAAGTATATAAATAAGACTAATAAAATGGCAAAAAACCCACATTATTTTTCACAAATGGCCCATATTGAGGTACTTACCAAAGACTTGGCCAAGTCAGTTGAATTTTTTCGTGATGTAGTAGGTATGGATGAAACCGGGAGAGAAGAAAATTCAGTATATCTAAGGGCATGGGGAGATTATTTTCATCATACCTTAAAACTGACCCAAAGTAAAGAATCTGGTTTAGGTCACATTGGTTGGCGAGCTGATAGCCCTGAGGCACTAGAGGAAGTTGTAACGTACCTACAAAGTATAGGCGCTGGTATCGGATGGAATGAGGGTGATCTTGGTCATGGCAAAGCATATCGTTTTAAATCTCCTGACGGACATATGCATGAGGTATTCTGGGAGGTCGAATGGTTACGGGAAAAAGGAGAGCGGGGAAGTATTTATGCGGATCGTTATGCAAGTAACCGATTGAAAGGAGCAAACCCAAGAAGGTTGGACCATGTTACTTATATGGTAGCTAAAGGAAAGTACCAAGCTGAAAAAGATTTTTGGCAAGGATTCGGGCTTAAAAACCCAGACGAAATTAGAATTGATGATGAAAAACCACCTATTGGAGGGTTATGGACCATCGCCAATCTTTCACACGATATTGCCGTTTTTACGGATCCAAATATTGAAGAAAACGAAGCTGTACTCAACCATATTTGTTGGAACGTAGATAGCCGTGAAGAGGTATTACTGGCCTTAGATTACTTTATTGAAAAAGGATACAAAAGTGTAATGGGTTCGCCCACTAGACATAAGGCTGATGAAGGATTTTTCATCTACATACAAGACCCAGGAAGCGGCATTCTGTTTGAATATTACGCATGTGCAAGATTAGTTTTCGCGCCGGATCATCAAGATGTACACTATTTAAAAGACAATCCGAATGATGCTTGGGGCTCTGTAAATCCCTTTGCAGAAATGGCAAAAGGTAAAAAACTAGGTTTATCTGAAGATGGGGTGGTCAAACCCGTTGATATATAATGATTTAAATGCACAATAAGTTCAAAGCTCCGCTATGAAATGGTTTTCTTTTAGTATCATCTTTTCGTTGCTATTTATACAGTGTAACAGTAAAAAGGTTGAAAAGGAAAAATCCGTTGCGATAGAACCTTTAGGCTATTATAGTGACTATTTTGTATTTATGGCGGATGATGGTGGAGACCCATTAGTGGTTCCGATAGATATCAATTGGTCGTGGCATAAAGAAGGTTATGAAGTAGAGTATAAAAGTTGGTACGGAACAGCGCAAGATTGGCCAATTGAGTATTTCAAAAAAAATATTCAAGCAAAACAATCAGATATTCCAAATGAAGCTTTTGAACATCTAAATACTGATAGATTTAGTTTCGATAAGGAAAATCGGTCTATAGTTGCCAAAATCAAAGGGAGTCATGAAATACGAATTCAAATACCTAAGAAGAAAAAATGGGTTTTACCAAATTTAAAAAGTGACTTTCCGACCTATGCTTATAAAACAACTATTGAAATAAGTGGTAAAAGTAGATCAGGTTGGATGTTGTACGAGCGCATTCGTTTTGATGCACTTAAAAAGTTCGAGGGCTTCGAGGCATTTTATTGGATGCCCATGTTAGTCAATGGTGATTTATATCATTTTACACAACACAAAGGAAAGCAAACCGCTGCGAAATGGTCAAATGAGAATGATAAAATAATCGCCGAAACTGCACCCGAATTTGAGTTTAAAATTGTTGAAACTATTCCTGATTCTAAAAGCAAACGAACAGCGATAGCTAAAACGGTTCAAATACAGGTGCCACAATGGGGTGTAGACATTACCCTAAAAAGTACCGGCGAACAGGTTGGTTATGGCGAGGAATATACTAAGGGACTTGCCTATTTCAGACAGAGTTTGTTGCGAGCAAACGAAGATTCAAAAAATTCAGGCTATGGTATGATGGAGCTCATACTTGCTGATGACTAAATATAAATTGTATTAAATTAAACATAGATTTCATAGCTCAATTTTAAACTATGAAATCACAAAATACGAGTAAACTATGTGGCATTACTATCCAGGCAAATATATGCCTTCTTATCAAGTAAATCGAGCATTGACCCAGGCACATTATGGTGGAGGAGAGATCGCTGAAATTTTAGAAGTAGCAGGCAATATTGATCCTGACAATCGCGAAACCATTAATGTGGCATGGTTGGCAAAGGGAAATCCGGTTTTTGAGTTAGCTGAAGAATTTGAAAAAAATGGCAATTTAGTTTCGGCTAGACGCACATATCTTAGAGCTTTCAATTATCTAAGATCGGCAGAGTTTTTTATGAAGCTTGGCGATTCGAGAAAAATTGAAACCTACACAAAAGCGGTAGAAGCTTTTAATAGCTCTTTAAAGTATTTTGATCAACCGGTAAAACGCGTTGAAATTCCTTTTGAAAATTCTTTTTTACCAGGCATTTTATTTAGTCCTGTCAATGTAGAAAATCCACCTGTCATGATCATGTTTGGCGGTTTAGATAGTTTGGCAGAGGAATTATATTTCGGTGTAGGAACGCATCTGAACGAGCGTGGCATTGCGCTTTTAGCAGTTGACGGACCAGGACAAGGTGCTGCGCTGCGTATAAATAATATTCATTCGCGTCATGATTTTAACGTGGCAGGAACAGCAGTATATGAGTATTGTGTAGAAAATTTGAAAGATGAGGTAGATACCAGCAATGTCAGTATCGGTGCAGTTTCTATGGGTGGTTATATGGCAGCACGTTGTGCAGCTTTTGAACCTCGTTTTAAAACCTGTATGATTTTTGGTGCCGTTTGGTCTTATTTTGAAGTTTGGGATGGCCGCCCTGATACACATCCTTTAGCAGAAATAGTACAACATATCATGGGTCAAGATAATATGGCAGACACGCGTAAAAAATTAGAAGGCTACACTTTAGCAAATGGTATTGCTGAGAAAATTTCGTGTCCAACATACATTTTACACGGTGGTGGCGACAAACAAAATTTTGTGAGTCATGCGTATCGAGTTGCCGAAAAATTGACTTGCGAGCATATATTAGAAGTAGTTCCAGAAGGCGAAAGTGGTGCACAACATTGTCAAATCGATGATTTTTCCAGAACATTTAATATGTATGATTGGATTGCTAAGAAAATACATGAATAACCAAAAAAGATAAGCTATGTCAGCAGTAAAAAAAGTTCTTGTGGTTGGTGGTGGTATCGGCGGGCAATCTGCAGCTATTGCTTTTGCTAAAGCTGGAATAGTCGTAGAAATTGTCGAAATTCTTGACGAATATAATGTCTACGGCGTTGGTATCATTCAACAGAATAATGCGCTTAAAGCCTTAGATTCCATTGGTATTGCAGATGAAGCCATGCATCGAGGGTCGCCTTATGGCCAAGTTAAAATGTATACCGCTGGCGGTCAGTTTATTGCTAATGCCGGTACGCCTGCAACAGGAAAATATCCTAGTCATAATGGTATTTCAAGACGAATTTTACATGAAATCATGTACGAGGAAGCCCAAAAATTGGGAATACCCTATCGTATGGGGTTAACCGTTGAGAGCATTGAAAATAAAGATACTGGCGTTGATGTTACTTTTACTGATGGTTCAACAGGATCCTATGATTTGATGGTCGCTTCCGATGGAATTCGTTCTAAAATAAGAGACATGATTTTCGGAAAAATGGAGCCTCTATATTTGGGAGTTTCTGTTTGGCGCTATGCATTCAAAAGACACAAAGATTTAGATACTGGTTACATCTATTATGGCAAAAAAAGTAAAATAGGTTTTATTCCCATGTCATCAGACTCTATGTACATGTTCTTGGTAACCGAAGAGGGTGATGACAATCCTTGGATAGCGCAGGAAGAACTAATTCCGATGATGCAAGACTATCTGTCGGAATATGATATTCCTTTGATCAATGATGCTGCCAAAGAAATGACCGATAGAACAAAGGTCAATTACAGACCACTTGAAGGCGTAAGAATTCCTGAAGACTGGTACAAAAAGAGTATCATAGTTATTGGCGATGGTGCACATGCTACCTCTCCACAATTAGGTTCTGGAGCTGCCTTAGCTATTGAAGATGCGGTGGTGTTGGTTGATGAATTGCAAAAGGCAAATGATACGCAAGAAGCGCTTCAAAGTTTTATGAAAAGACGTTACGATCGCTGTATGATGGTGGTTGATGCTTCGGAAACGCTAGCGGAATGGGAACGATTAGAATTTAAAGGCCTCCCTTTACCGGAAGGTGCCAATCATGGCAAATTAATGGGACAAACAATTGGCGGTCTAATGGCGCCATTTTAAAGAAATCACACGATGAAATTAGTTACATTCAAAACAAAAATAGGTTCGGTTCATGCAGGTTGGATGAAGGGCGCAACAGGAATCGTAGATATGAAAAAAGCTAATGAAAGTCTTCCATCTGATTTACTTTCTTTTATAGAAAATCATGAAGAATATATGGCTCTTATTAAGGCTGAAAAATTAGAAGATACTGCGGCACATTATCAATTATCAGATATACAATTATTGGCTCCGCTTCCAAAACCACCAAGTATTAGAGACTTTTTGGGTTTTGAACAACATATGTTGAATGCCAGTAAAGCTTTTGGGCATGACGTCAAGGATTTATATTACAACATCCCAGTTTTTTATTTTACCAATCACAATGCCGTATACGGTCCTGAAGACGAAATAAAAAGACCGGCAACAGAAACCAAAATGGATTTGGAACTAGAAATTGCCGCTGTTATCGGAAAAGCAGGAAGCGATATTCCACAAGATAAGGTTGACGATCATATTTTTGGTTACACAATTTTCAATGATTGGACGGCAAGAGCTATTCAAAAAGAAGAAATGAAAATGCCTTTAGGTCCTGCAAAAGGAAAAGACTTTGCGAACGCTTTTGGTCCATGTATTGTTACAAAAGATGAATTGGAAGCACATCGTTGCGATATTTCACGTGAGATACATCCTGAACATTTAACAATGCCGGAAACCACTAGCGACCGATACGATCTAAAAATGACATCAAAAATTAATGGCAAACTTATTTGTGAAGGAAATATGAAGACGATGTATTGGACTTTTCCTCAGCAAATAGAACGCGCATCAGCGAACGGTGTTACCATGGTTCCAGGAGAAATCATAGGTTCGGGTACCGTTGGTTGGGGCAGTCTCATTGAAAACAATTTTACCGTTCATAGACCACTAGAACCTGGTGATGTTGTTGAATTGGAAATTGAAGGTATAGGTGTTTTAAGGAATACCGTAATTTGATTGAATTTGTTTACAGCTCAATTTATGCATTTGCTTTGTTCAAAACATTGTCATTGGTGCTTTTTGAATTGATTTGAACCACTTTGAAAGAGCAATGTCTTTTTACTTGTATTAAAAAGAAATCAAACAGACTTAAATAAAATTATTGGTAAAAAAGAGCAGCAAATGTTGTACCTAAGACAAAAAAGTCGAGATACAAATCTCGGCTTTCCCTTTAAGTACTCGAGGTGGGAATCGAACCCAAACTCCAAAGGAACTGGATTTTGAATCCAAACATAAGTATCAAAATCCTTCAAATAGATTTGAGTAGTTCTTAAAGAACTATGACCAAGGGCCTCACTTATCAATTCTCTTGAAACCCCTAAGTGCTTCGCAATTGTAGCCCATGAGTGTCTAATGTTATAGGTGGTAAATCGTCCCTTAATTCCGGCTTCCTTAGCGATAATTTTAAGTCTTTCGTTCATCCTGCGATTTTTGAAAATGTTTGGTGCTACCATCATAATTTGTAGGAAGTAGGTAATCTTCGGGTTGTTTATCGACCAGATAAAAGTTCAGAATTTCTTGAAGTTCTGGAATGATTTTTACTGCCAAAGGTTTGTCAGATTTGCTCCTACCATAGTGGATATGGGTTTCGGTAATATGCTTGACTTTGACTTCAACCAAATCAATAAAATTCATGCCTCTACAATAGAACATCATCAAAGCGTAATTTTTCGTTTGCCACAGTATGGAATCTTTAGGATAATCTAAACGTTTTATAGCATTTATGTTCTCTTTTGTTCGAGCCCTTTTCTTTGTGCGACCACCGGATGGGATTTTGTACGTTTCAAAGGGGTTTTTAAGTGGAACGAATTGGTCTTCCTCTACTGCGGAGTTATAAATAGCTCTAACAGCTTTTGGGTATATGCTTATGGTATTTTTACTATTACCCCTTCCTAAATGATATGCCTCGAAATTCCTTAAAAAAGAAACAGTAATCTCGTATGGCTTGATTTTTCCCCTTTATTGAATTTTTCAAATGCCACAATACCACTGGAATACCATACCCCAGTACCCGGTTTGTTCGCACTTCGTTTTCTTGAAATCAGAACTTCTCCCCAATCTCTTAGGGAGATATTATTCTCTACTTTCTTTTTGATTTCGGATTTTAGATTGCCGTCCCATTTGTTTTTAATTAAATCGATAAGACCATTGACATCCAAGTAATCTATACTACTACCTAACTATCGCAACAAACTTTTGGCCTGATACCATTTATCCTCTATTTCCTGATTGATCTCTTCACAGCGAAGCCCTTTATTATGGGCAACTGACTTGCGCAATTTGCATTGTTTTTCACCCCAACCTAAAATAGAGGTTGAATACCCGAGACTTACAAATCTGGTCTTTCTATGATAGACATTTAATGAAATAGGATATGTAGCATCTGTTCTCCTGGAGTTTTTTCTTGTATCCAATATGATGCTTACTTTAGCCATTTCTGGCTGTTTCTTTTATTAAGTTACGAAAAAAAATTGCAGACTTTTTCTTGTTATCATACCAAATCATACGATAACAGAATTAATTAAGCATCTAATAATCAATATGTTAAATGATGTTTGAATTTTAATAAACACGAAAATTTGAGCCTGTCACGCAGGGGGTCGCGGGTTCGAGTCCCATCCAGACCGCGAGTGAAAAAAAGGCTTCCAAGAAATTGGAAGCTTTTTATTTTTAGGGTGTACTCAGATTGTATACGGTTTTATACTTGCGCCAGCCTACAATTCTCGATTTTTTTGATTAGCATTTCTAATTAAAATTCTTCATTAGGATATAAAACTCAATATATAGTGGAGTAGGTATTTAATCAAATTAAAATGGGCCTAGGCCTAAGTGAACTTTTCCACTTTTTTGTCCCAAATTCAGATCGCCCTTTATGAATTTCGAAAACATTTTTTTAATTTTTATTCTTCTCCGTAGCCAATTGTGGTTTGGCAAAAACTGTGAACTTGTATTTATCGCCTCTATAATAAGAATGTTCGATTTCCACAATTTTATTATCATCACAGAAAACGGCACCATCCAAAACAAATACTGCCATTGGGACTTCGTTGTCAAAGAAGTTTCTTTGGTCTTTTGGATTTAGGATTGTGTTTCCCAAAGTTCGCTCCACATTCGTTAATTTTAAATGATAGTCTTTTTCATAGATTCCAATTAAAGAGATTCCTTCAAAATCACGTATATTTATTTTTGGGCACAAATCCAATGAAATATACCTCGTTTCGTCCTTTAACAATATATCATCGGCATATCTTAAACGATGTATTTTTAAAACAGGACCGTTCATATTGTATTGTCTATTATTAATATTGGTAGATATTCCTTCAGCTAGAACCGCTTTTTCCACGATTATATTTTTTGGTGTAAACCCCT
>CAZTLZ010000081.1:0-15517 GCA_964614665.1 uncultured Maribacter sp. | reverse complement strand
TAGATTGCACTCTTTTTGATTTTTGAAGCTTCCATTGGTCTTCAGAACCTTTTTAAAGCTATCATTTGTGGGGTCGTCATTGAAATCACCCATGCTAATGATTTTCGAATCGCTATTCAACTTCAATATTGAGTCGATTATTCGCTTATTGAGTGTTGCCGCAGCTATTCGATTGGGCCTACTTCGGGCCTCACCACCACTACGTGAGGGCCAATGATTGATTACAAAATGAACTTCCTCATTGTCTAAGAAACCACCCACAACCAATTGGTCACGAGAATAATCACGAAATCCTTCGTCATCGAAAAGCAATAATCTATGACTTTTAAAAGAACTAGGAATATAAGCCGATTTTTTATAGAGTAGCGCTACGTCAATTCCCCTTTCATCAGGAGAGTCGAAATGAATTACTCCATAACCTCCACCACTAAGATTGGGGTGATACAGTAAATCTTCGACCACTTTGATGTTTTCTACTTCACATAATCCTATAATATCGGGGGAAGAACCCGTGTTTGCAGACCCAATTTCCGAAAGCACTTTTGAAATATCAGCTACTTTTTTTTGATATCGTTCTATCGTCCATTGGTCTTTTCCTTTTGGTGTTCTGTCGTCATCGAATGTCAATGAATCATTTTCTATATCAAATAGGTTTTCAACGTTGTAAAAGGCAATAGTTCGTATGCTATAGGTTTTCCTTTCTTGAGCAAACCCATTTAGCAAACTAAGAAGTAGAAGAAAAGAGGTACATGCCTTCATAAATAGCAGATAAAAATTATGATATCATAGAAATAAAACATAAATGTAGGATATTTCCTTATTTAATCTTAGGTTTCTTAATATATTGTAAGCTGATTTTCCGCAGATACCAAACTAAATGCGATTGTATTACATTTTCCTGCTATGGCTATTGGCTACGTTTTTGGCAAATGCCCAGATGAATAGTATTTCGGGAACGATTGTAGATAATCGAACCAAAAACCCACTACCTGGGATTTTAATCTCTATTGAAGGAACTAACATTTCAGTCGAGACAGATGACAATGGAATTTTTAAACTTAAGACTGACTTGAAGGGAGAACAGGTTCTTAATTTGATGCTTGCCGACTATGTGGAGAAGCGTATGCCCATAGATTTGCAAATATCGGATTTGAACTTAGGGATCGTTTTTCTAGAAAAAAATAGTAGCTCGGAGCAGGCAGATAACTTGATTACCCTAACAGATTCAGAATTGTTGGATGATGATTCTAGTTCTGCTTCCGCGGGACTGCTTCAAGCAACAAGAGATGTTTTTCTGAACAGGGCGGCATTTGATTTTGGTCAGGCCTTCTTTAGAGTTCGAGGGTATGATTCACAAAATGGTAAAGTCCTTCTGAACGGTCTGCCAATGAATAAGTTTCAAGACGGTAGACCACAATGGAACAATTGGGGAGGGCTCAATGATGCAACACGAAATCAGCAATTTACACATGGTTTGCAACCTTCTGAATTCAATTTTGGTGGAATTCTAGGTACCACCAATATAGATTCCCGACCATCTGGCTTAAGACCTGGAACACGTTTGTCATCTTCCTTTTCAAATAGAACATATGCGGGTAGATTGATGGTAACACATACATCCGACCTTCAGAAAAATGGTTTTGTATATAGTATTTCAGCTTCTCGAAGATGGGCCAAACAAGGCTATATTAATGGCACACTCTACGATGCATTTTCGGTCTTCGGGGCATTGGAATATCGTTTCAATGAAAAGAACAGCATCAACTTCACTGGTATTTGGGCTTCGAACCGACGTGGACGTTCATCAGCCCTCACCCAAGAAGTTTATGATTTGGTTGGGAAACGATATAACCCCTATTGGGGTGAACAAGATGGTGAGATTAGAAACTCCCGTGAAAGGAAAATCGAGGAACCAATTTTAATATTGAATCATTTTTTTAAATCAAGCAGCCTTGACTTGAATACTGGGATAGCCTATCATTGGGGTTCAAATAAAAGAAGCCGCTTAGCTTATTTCAATGCACCTAACCCTGACCCTACATACTATAGATACCTTCCAAGTTTCTATGTTAACAGCCCTATAGGAGCCAATTTTACAAGCGCGAATACCGCTAAGGAGGGTTTTCTTAACAGTCCTCAATTAGATTGGAATCGTCTATACAAAGCGAATCTAGAAGATACAGCAGCCTATCTGTTTTATGATGATGTAATCGAAGCAAAAAACCTTACACTGAATATCATCGGAAATTTGGAGCTAAGTAGCTCTTTTGATTTTGATTTCGGTGTTACCTATCAAAAATCAAATACAGAGAATTATGCGAAAATAGAAGATCTTTTAGGTGCTAGTTCTCATCAAGATATCGATTCTTTTTCAGATACTAGAAATGACACCAACGGGGTAATTGACAAAGAGCAAGGTGATAGGTTTGGCTATAATTACAACATGGAAGCATCAAAATTTGATGCCTTTGCTCAATTAAGATTTTCGCAGAAAAGATGGGATGTATTTCTTTCGACCATGTATTCCAATACCAATTTCCAACGTGAAGGACTATTTCAAAATGAACGTTTTGTATCAAATTCATTAGGTAAAAGTGAAGAAATCAAATTTTCAAATGAGGGTTTCAAAGGGGGTTTTACATATAGGCTTAATGGAAGGCACTCATTTGTGACGAATACCGCCTATTTGAGAAGAGCTCCTACTTTGCAAAATGTTTTTATTAATCCGAGAGAAAATAATCAAATAGTACCAGACCTTAATAATGAGAAGGTTACAACTGTGGATATCAATTATTATTTACGCTTGCCAAAGCTCACAGCAAGATTTACAGGTTTTCATTCTAGATTTCAAAATGCTACAGATGTAAATTTCTTTTTTGTGGATGCCGGTGTTGGTTCTGATTTTGTCCAAGAAGTCCTTACGAATTTGGACAAACTACATAAGGGTGTGGAAATTGGTATTGAGTATCAGGTTTCTTCAACGGTTCAATTATCCGCTGTGGCTGCCATCGGAAAATATAGTTATGCCAATGATCCACTCGTCTCCATAAATTTTGATACGGCCGGGGCAGAAGAAGATTTAATTAATCTAGACGGAGCAATCGATTTGGGAAAGGCCAAGATAAAAAACTATAGGCTCGGCCAAGGACCACAACAGGCTTATGCTCTTGGAGTCAACTACAGAGACCCTAAATATTGGTGGGTAGCCGCAACTGCCAATTACTTAGCAGAGAATTATGCAAATATTTCAACGATTACTAGAACAGCAAGTTTCTATTTAGACCCTGAAACAAATGAGCCTTTTCCGAACGCTACTGAAGAAAATGTAAATAAACTTTTGAGCCAAAACCCTTTGGATAACTTCTACTTGTTAAATCTGGTTGGAGGAAAATCATGGCTCAAAAACGGAAAGTACATCAGCGTTTTTGTAAGCGTTAATAATTTATTCGATGCCACTTTTAGAACTGGAGGATATGAACAGAGCAGAAATGGAAATTTTGGCCAGTTACAACAAGACAATTTGAGTGGAACACCTTCCTTTGCGCCAAAATATTGGTACGGTTACGGAAGAACTTTCTTCTTGAATTTAGCATATAGCTTTTAAAGAGCACACCCATTAACCTGCCGTTAGGCAGGTCTCTTCTTTTTAGAAGGGAAACCATACGGAGCAGTCAAGTGTTCGAATTTACCTCCGAATAGGGAGCGATTTAGGGAAGTGTAAAAATCTTGATTATGAATCTGAATTTCAGACCAACTTTAGTTTTGGGCTTTATGAGCCTAACCTTAGTACTTGCTTGTGTCAAAGACCGCGATTTCGAAACACTTTCTGACAATTGTTTTTCAGATCTCATACCAAATGTAACTTACACAGATATAAAGAATTTGTATGTGGATGAGACCGTTCAAATACAAGAAGACCTTATTATCGAAGGGTATGTAAATTCATCAGATCAAGAGGGCAATTTTTTCGGGGTACTTCATTTTCAAAACAAAATTGTTAATCCAACGGCAGGTTTTCAAATTGAAATTGATATTAGAGATTCTTATTTATTTTATCCCGTAGGAAGTAAAATATACATCAAGCTCAAAGGGTTGTATCTTGGAAAGAGTAAAGATGTTTATAAGTTGGGTGGAACTTTTACCTCATTTGGTAATATTTCTGTAGGAAGGTTGCCCGCTGCCATATTGGACCAACACATTTTTGTTTCCTGTGATAAGAAGTCAGTTCTTGAACCGACGGAGGTTGTGATTGGAGAATTAAATGAAAGTTTAACAAACACCCTTGTTCAGTTTTCCAACATTGAAATTTTAGAAGAAGAATTGGGAAAAACTTTCGCGGATATTCGAGAAGAAACGGAACGAACATTGGTTGATTGTAAAAACAATCAATTTGTAATATTGAATAGTGGATTTTCAGACTTCCAATCAGAAGAGTTGCCAGCAGAAAATGGGACGATAACTGGAGTTCTACTCCGTGATAAAAATGAGTTCAAGTTAGCAATACGAAGTTTAAATGATATTGATTTTACTCAGACCAGGTGTCAAGTAGTAGTTGAAGAATTGAGTTCGAAGAATATCTTTATTTCAGAATTGGCAGATCCCGAGAACAACTCCAAAGCCCGCTTTGTCGAATTGTATAATTCTTCTGACGCACCTTTAGCTTTGAAAAGTTGGTCATTGCGGCGTTATACGAATTCAAATATTGCGGTGAGCTCTACCATTGACTTGTCAGGTTCTGTTATTGAACCGCAATCTACTATGGTTATTTCCCCAAATGCAGAGGAATTTGAAGTTGTTTACGGGTTTCCTCCAGATTTGGAGGTGGGAGGTAATTCTCCTGCGGATTCAAATGGCGATGACAATCTAGAACTGGTTGATCCGTTTGGAAAAAGAGTAGATGTTTTTGGTGTAATAGGGGAAGATGGAAGCGGTACTAATCATGAATTTCGAAACGGCCGGGCCCTAAGAAATTCAACAGTAAACGAAGGAAATCCGGTATATACTTTCAGCGAATGGACAATTTACAATGACAGTGGAGAATCTGGTACGATAGAGCAACCACAAATTGCCCCAGAAGATTTCACTCCAGGCATGAGAAATTAGAAAATCAGATTACAATTGAGAAAAATACTCTTGCCAACCTAGAATTGCCGAGGCACCTTTTTTATGGGCCTCATAAGAGTGATACAATATCTTTTTGTGCATATTGAGTACGACCGGCCATTTGATATCGTCCCAACCTTGGCCTAGCAATTTGTTGATGCCAGTTTCAACCATCGGAATAGAGACAGCTCCCATAATATGGACATCATTATCAGAAGACATTGAGGATAACCCTATATAATATTCGGCTTTGTCACCTGAAAAAGAACATTTCGGAATCCTATTTATCTTAATATCTGATAAGTCAATATCAGATGGAGCCGCTTTTAGGGTAATGGTTTTGGTTTCGTTGGTCAGTTTCATGAGATGAAGTTACATCTTATCCTTTAGTGAACAATCTGACCCAGTGTATGAATTATCAACTATTTATTAACGATGAAATGAACAGTGACCTAATTATAAAAAGCCTCCGTTACATTCTAGAATGCAACGGAGGCTTTTTCAACCTGTTTAGATTACTTATTAGGCTAAATCAAAACGGTCTGAATTCATAACCTTAGCCCAGGCCGCAACAAAGTCATTAATGAATTTCTGCTCTGAATCACTACATGCGTATACTTCAGCATAGGAACGCAATTCTGTGTTAGAACCAAAGATAAGATCAGCACGTGTACCGGTCCATTTGATATTGCCTGACATACGCTCACGCCCAGCAAATAAGGTTTCACTATCTGAAGTATCTTCCCACGTAACACCTAAATCAAGAAGGTTTACAAAGAAATCATTGGTCAAAACTTCACGACGATTTGTTAAAACACCATGCCTAGATTTATCGTGGTTGGTATCAAGTACACGCATACCACCTATTAAAACGGTCATCTCAGGAGCTGTTAATTTCATTAATTGAGCACGATCTACCAATAGGGCTTCAGCTGATGCTTTGTAATCTGGGTTTTTATAATTTCTAAACCCATCGGCAGCAGGCTCAAGGGCTTCAAAAGAATATGCATCTGTTTGTTCCTGTGAAGCATCGGTTCGACCAGCTGTAAAAGGTACTGTTATATCATGTCCACCGTTTTTTGCAGCTTCTTCAATACCAGCGCTTCCTCCTAGAACTATTATGTCGGCCAAAGAAACTTTTTTATTTCCAGATTGGGCTTCATTGAATTCCTTCTGAATTCCTTCAAGAATAGTGAGAACCTTAGAGAGCTCCTCAGGATTGTTTACTTCCCAACTCCTTTGTGGCTCTAAACGAATACGTGCTCCATTGGCTCCACCACGTTTGTCGGAATCACGGTAAGTTGAAGCGGAGGCCCAAGCGGTCGTTACCAATTGAGAAATGGATAATCCCGATGCCAAGAGTCTCTTTTTCAATTCTGCTATATCACCACTATTTACCAATTCATGGTCAACTGCTGGAACAGGATCTTGCCAAATCAGCTGCTCCTGAGGTACTTCAGATCCTATATAACGTGAAATCGGCCCCATATCCCTATGTGTTAATTTGAACCAGGCACGAGCAAAAGCATCTTCCAACTCTTCTGGATTGTCAAGGAATCGCTGAGAGATTTTAAGGTAATCAGGATCCACTTTCAATGCCATATCCGCGTCGGTCATCATCAATTCTTGTGCTTGTGTAGCATCACCTGCGCGTGGAGCCTTTTTTGCAGCCGATTCGGCCGTAGGCCTCCATTGATTAGCCCCAGCTGGGCTTTTGGTCTGCTCCCATTCATAACCCAATAATACTTTCAAATAGTCATGATCCCATTGGGTCGGGTTTGGTGTCCATGCCCCTTCAATACCACTGGTTATTGTATCATCTAATACACCAGTGCCGTAAGAGTTTTTCCATCCCATACTTTGTTCGGCAATAGCCGCTCCTGCTGGTTCTGGGCCTACATACTCATCTGGGTTTGCAGCACCATGAGCTTTACCGAAGGTATGACCTCCGATTGTCAATGCAACAGTTTCTTCATCATTCATCGCCATACGGCCAAAAGTCTCTTTCATGAGTTTTGCCGTACCTAACGGATTGGAATTACCATTCGGCCCTTCAGGGTTTACATATATAAGGCCCATATGAGAAGCGCCAAGATTGGCTTCCAATACATATTCGCCATCGGAAAAACGTTCTTTATTACCCATCCATTCGGTTTCAGACCCCCAGTAGATATCTTCTTCAGGTTGCCAGATATCTTCACGACCGCCGCTAAAACCAAAAGTTTTGAAACCCATTGATTCTAAAGCGCAGTTTCCTGTTAGAATCATCAAATCGGCCCAAGACAATTTTTTACCGTATTTTTTCTTTATGGGCCACAGAAGTAACCTTGCCTTGTCAAGGTTTCCGTTGTCTGGCCAGCTATTCAATGGTGCAAAGCGTTGTGATCCTGAAGCTGCACCCCCTCGGCCATCCCCAATGCGATACGTACCTGCACTATGCCAGGCCATGCGAATCATGAATGGCCCGTAATGCCCGTAATCTGCGGGCCACCAATCTTGAGAGGTGGTCAACGCTTCTACAATGTCTTTCTTCACTTCAGCCAGATCCAACGACTTAAATTCCTCTGCATAGTTAAAACCCTCTTCCATAGGATTGGACAACTCCGAGTTTTGACGAAGTACATTTAATCGCAATTGGTTGGGCCACCAGTCTTGATTGGTAGTTCCGCCACCAGCTGCCTCCTTTAAAGTCCCGCCCAGATAAGGGCATTTGTTTTCATCTCCAGTTCCCATAATTATATTTTTTGTTATTTATTGGATAATTGTTTTTTGTATTGCAGAGACGTAAAGCTATCAAAATGTTTGTTGAATTGCTTAGCTGAAATCTCAATTTCTACTATTTCAGTATTGATAATATCTATAACGTAGATTTTAAAAGCACACATCGGTAAAGTACTTTAAAAAAAAGAAGTTCCAAACTGATAAACATCAGTTTGAAGTCTTTTATAGAACAGTTTTTAATACTTTTAACTATTATGGAAAACCTACCAAGTTTTTTTAATGCCATACGAAGTGGAGATTTGGCATCTGTATCGAAAATGATCGTTGAAAATCCAGCTCTGCTATATGAAAAAGATGAAAGGGGTTCTACCCCCTTGATTTTAGCTACATATTACAATCATGAGGGAATGGCGATATTCTTTATAGAAAAAGGAGCCAATATCGATGCTAAAGATAGCTCTGGTAATACGGCTTTAATGGGTGTCTGTTTTAAAGGATATATTCCACTGGCAAAAAAGTTGATTTCGTATGGTGCTGACGTAAATGTGCAAAATGGAATGGGGGCAACATCCTTAATTTATTCGGCTACATTTAAACAGCTTGAAATTGCACATTTACTTTTAAATAGTGGGGCTAAAAGAGAAATGAAAGATGCCCGTGGAAATACGGCTCTGGACCATGCTAAACTACAAGGTACACCTGCTTTAATTGACCTATTGGAATCATAGTAAATGAGTACAACGAAAATGAAAGGAGAATTAAAAACAGCATTGATACAATCTTCTCTTTTTTGGGAAAACCCGGCCAAAAACAGAAAGGCGTTTGAAAAAAAGCTTGAAACGATTTCTTCGGATGTCGATTTGATTATACTGCCCGAAATGTTTACCACTGGTTTTACAATGTCTCCAGAAAATATATCGAAAGAGCAGGGCCCACTTACGCTTGAATGGATGCAAAAAATGGCTCTAAGAAGTAGTGCCTCGATCATGGGAAGTTTGCCTTTTTATGAAAATGGAAGGTATACAAATCGGCTTCTATTCGTACATTCCGACGGCAGTTATCACAAATATGACAAATGCCATACATTTACATTGGCCGGTGAAGACAAAGTTTACAGGGCAGGAGTTGAAAGATTGATTTTGAATTACAAGGGATTTAGAATTTGTCCTTTGATTTGTTATGATTTGCGTTTTCCCGTTTGGGCAAGAAATACCGAAGATTATGACGTATTGATTTACGTTGCCAATTGGCCTAAACCAAGAGTCTCGGCTTGGGATACCTTGCTAAAGGCTCGCGCAATTGAGAACATGGCTTATTGCATCGGAGTCAATAGGGTTGGAAAGGATGAGCTTGGTCATGAATATTCAGGACATTCGGCTGCCTACGATTGCCTTGGAAGACAGCTTGTTTTTTCAGAGAAAGAGGAGATTTGTTATGCTGTCCTGAGCAAAGAACACATTACATCAACTAGAAATAAGCTTAGGTTCTTAGAGGACCGAGATTCATTTACTCTTGAAGGGTGAAAGTTTCGATTTTCTCCCAATTAGCTCTAATCTCGATTTCATCGGGATAATAACTAACTTTTTCAGGTTGTAAATTTTGCAGAAAATTACCTGTATCCCATTTGCCATTGCTATTTCGATCCTCTATAACTCGAATAAGATAGGTAGAAGGTTCGATATTGTTGAATTCGAATGCCTGTTCTTTCGTAGCATAAATTTCCAGTTTCATTTTGCCATCGGTATCAGTAAGTTGAACCAAAATAGGATATTGCACCGCACCTTGAATGTTGACCGTTAAATTGCCGTAATCGGCAAAACTTTGTGTTGATAAATTATAGGAAAGTGTATCATTGGTCTCACCAAAAAAATCGGTAATTGCCCCAGGAAGTAATTCAAGGCCATAATTTTCATTTGGTTCTAGTGGGAAGTCAAAATCTACTTTGTTGGCAACAGTATCTAATGCCAGCTTTAACAACACATTAAGCGAATCTTTGTTGATCATTTTCACTTTAGACGTGTCGATTTCTATCAAAGGTGTGGTGGCCGAAAGATGAAATGCCTCATTAAAACCAAGGGAGCCTCTTTGATTAGGGGTAATTACTAACGAGTCTAAATCGACCTTACGACTTTTTACAGTAAAGGTATCTATGACCTTTTGAAGCTTATTGGATACGGTAAATACGATAGAATCTGCTTCGAAAGGAGTGAACCAAAAATTGAGACTGTCTTTTTCGTTTTCTTTTCGAATTAGGGTTTTAACAGTATCCGGTAGTTTGGTCAAGGGTCGAATCTCAAGATTCTCCTCACCACCAAAGTAACCAAAAACAATCTTGTTTTTCGATGTAAAGCTAGGCACGGAAGCTGAATAATTTGGAATTTCTTTGAAAAGTGTCAATAAGTAAGTAGAATCAGTGGGAAGTGAAACCGTATCCTTTAGGAAGGCGATCTTATCACTATTCTGGTCAAAGATGTTGTTTTTGGCTGCATCCTTTAACGCAAATAACGCATATTGACCCTCCTTAAGGTTTTTCAGTGAGAATATCACGGTACTATCCAGCGTATTGGTGATATAATTAGGAGGTTTTTTGAAAAGGGTCGAATCAGTGTAAGCAGTGTCGATCTCATAAAGCATAACACTAATGAATTCATCTGCTTTTTTATTAAAAGCATCCTTCACCACGCCTGAAACTTGCAAAGAATCAATATAATTACCGGTGGAAAAAACATAGGTCAAAAAGCTACTCGGATTTCCTTCATTGTTGTCTTGAACACTTTGTCCAAAATTGAATGTATAGGTCGTGTTTTCTCTAAGCGTATCCTTAATCTTAATCTCGACGTATTTGGCCGCACCACCCTGGGGAGTGATTTCAGGTAGATATTTTAGTGGAGGTGAAACTATAAGTTGATCCTGTACATCTTGCAGTTTAATATATTCATCAAAATACAATCGAATCTTCTTGGCCTTGAAATTAATGGTCATATTTTCAGGTTCAGCCTTAACCAAAATAGGAGGTGATATGTCTTTTGGCCCTCCCGTCAAGGTACCCCTACTACCACACTGCGCCAAAGCTGCACCAATGGCCACAACAAATAAAAACCCAAGAAATCGTTGAAACATGAACTTCAAATATATGGGAACAAAGAAACGATTAATTTGTGCATTATTGAAATTGAGCAACTACTGCCATACTGGTGATCTGTACGGAAATGCCTTCGGTCTTGAGTAAGGCCTTGGCGCATGTTTCCATGGTAGCCCCACTTGTAATAACATCATCAACTAGGAGTACATTTTTATTTTTGAAATAAATCGTATCGGATAAGGTATAAAGGGCTTTGTCACCTTGCCAACGACCAATACGCCCTTTGGTAGTTTGGGTTTTGGTATTTGCCGTTTTGACAAGGATCTCATCAACATAGTTTGCATTTAAATGGTAGGCCAACCTTTCGGCAAATTTCTCTACTTGATTATACCCTCTTTTGTTCAATTTCTTTCTATGTAACGGAACGGGAATCACGGCATCAATGTCACCCAATGAATCATCGTTTTTTAAGATTTGCCCATACCAATCACCTAAAAACGATCCTATTTGCTCTTGATTCTTATATTTTAAATGATGTATGAGTTGCTTAACTATCCCATTTTCAGTGAAGAATAAGAAAGAACTTGCCTTTTTAATGTCCGTTCTACCATAAAAAATGCGATCGATAGGGTTTTCCTTTGCAAATGAGTAATCGGTGAGGGGCAAATTATTTCGACAAAAGGTGCACAACTGGTACTCTCCACGGATTAAATGAGCATTACATCCAAAACACACCTGTGGTAATAGCACGCTGTTGACGTCATTTAGTACTTTTATTAGTTTATTAATCGACAAATCTTAAATTTTTTATAAACCTGCATTTAATCTTAATTTTTCTCAATGATTAATCAAGATACTAAATTCAACTACAAAGTAATCTTTGTGGCTCTAGTGGCATTAATAATCGGGATTCTTGTTTGCTTTTATAATAATTATGAAGAATCAAAAGCTCAAATTATTTTTTTGGAAAAGGAGAAAGAACTCCTGAAAGAGGATCTTGTCTTAGTGAAATTAAATAGAGATTGTCTTTCAAGTTTGGAAGAAATGGATGTTATCAAACTCCAAGAATCCAAATATCGGATTGACAAATTATTGGATTCAATAGACAAACTAGTCTTCAAGCACCCAAAAATCTATGCCTCCAATCAAGAATAAGTTGGCTAAAAATTACATTATCGTCTTAATTTGACGACGATTTTGTCTTTTTTGTATCAGTTCATCGATAAAAAATACGGTCATCGGTTTTTCTCCGTTAAAGGTCTAATCGATGAGTGGTAAATCGTTTCGACAAACGGTATCTAGGTAACGCTCTCCTCTGATTAAATGAGCGTTACATCCAAAACACACAGGTGGTAGTTGCACGTTATTGATGTCATTTGTTATCTTTGTTAGATTGATATTTGACATGTCCTAAAGACTATTTATAAACCTACTTAATCTTATTTTCCAAATGGATAATCAAGATACTAAATTTAATTTCAAAGTAATCCTTGCGGCCTTATTCGCCGTAATAATAGGTATTCTTATTGCCTTTTATTACAGTTATGCGCAGTCAAAGGCCCAAATTGGTTATTTGGAAAAGGAGAAAGAACTCCTGGTTAAGGATCTTACCTTAATGAAGGCCGATGTTGATCGTCTTTCCGCTCTGCAGGAGATGAATGATATTGAACTACAAGACTCGAAATATCAAATTGACAAATTATTGGATTCTGTAGGCAGATTGAATTTTACAATAGGGAAACTTAGGGAATTCAAATCGGAGCTAGGAAGACTGGCATCTAAGAATGATAGTCTTAAGATAAAGAACGATTTTTTACAGTATAATAACCTTCGGTTGGCTGAAAAGTATGACGAAAGCAGCAAACAAATTGAGCGTCTTAGAGAGGCTAACAAGGCAATTACTGCAGCAGAATCGCTTCAAAAAAAGAAGATGCGTGAGCTGAATGAAGAGTTGAAAACAAAGACATATTTGAACATTCAAAATGTTATTGGAAGAGCATATAGAATGCGAAACGGTAAGCTTATTCAATCGAATAAGGCATCAACGATTAAAAAGTTGAGAGGAACCGTAAATATAGAATCCGACACTAACTTGGCGAATCAAGAACGGGTATTGTACCTTCAGTTTTTAGGTCCTAACATGGGCATAATCGAAGATAATGCAAATACTATTACAGTGAACGGCAATATCTATAGTAAACGTGTTGAGCTTGTTTTTAACGGTGAAACTACTCAGATTTCAGACTTTATTACATTGCCAGAGGGCTCTCTGGAAGGGGGTACATATACGCTGAACGTCTTTGAAGATGAGCGCCTACTTCAGACAACTGAGTTTCAGTTGAAATAGTGATTTTTTAACACAAACGAAGTTTACTTTAAGTCATTTTCAATAAACTGTATTTTTTTATCCGGACGGATTCAAACTAGAATCGGAGAATATTCTATTTTTGCCGCATGGCAAAACAAGAAGACGA
The DNA here is from genome assembly GCA_964614665.1 of uncultured Maribacter sp. Classification (GTDB taxonomy): domain Bacteria; phylum Bacteroidota; class Bacteroidia; order Flavobacteriales; family Flavobacteriaceae; genus Maribacter_C. The sequence continues at coordinate 2,137 of CAZTLZ010000081.1, read as the reverse complement.
TTTTAAGAAGGTAATATCCCATGCGAAGGAATACGGCTACGTATTCCAATCAAGCGAAATATATGATGGCTTAAGCGCGGTCTATGACTATGCGCAGAATGGGGCTGAACTCAAAAAGAACATTCGTGAGTACTGGTGGAAAGCCATGGTACAGCTCAATGACAATATTGTAGGCATCGATGCGGCCATTTTTATGCACCCAACTACATGGAAGGCTTCAGGTCATGTTGATGCTTTCAATGATCCACTGATTGACAATAAAGATTCCAAGAAAAGATATCGCGCCGATGTTTTGGTAGAAGACTACGTAGCCAAAATAGAAGGTAAAATAGAAAAAGAGGTTGCCAAAGCATCTAAACGTTTCGGAGATGCTTTTGATAAAGAACAATTTTTAGATACTAATCAGCGTGTTGTCGAATATCAAGAACGAGCAAATAGTATTTTAAAACGATTGGGTAAATCGTTGGAAAATGAAGACCTAGCTGATGTAAAAAAGCTCATCGAAGAGCTTGATATCGCTTGCCCCATGTCAGGGTCAAAGAATTGGACAGATGTAAAGCAGTTCAATTTGATGTTTGGAACAAAACTTGGAGCTTCTGCTGAAAGTGCGATGGATCTTTATCTACGGCCTGAAACTGCTCAAGGAATATTCGTAAACTTTTTAAACGTTCAAAAAACCGGACGGATGAAGATTCCTTTCGGAATTGCACAAACGGGAAAAGCCTTTCGTAACGAGATTGTTGCCCGACAGTTTATTTTCCGGATGCGGGAATTCGAACAAATGGAAATGCAGTACTTCATCAAACCAGGAACCCAGAAAGAATGGTATGAGCATTGGAAAGAACATCGCATGAAATGGCATTTGTCATTAGGAATGGGTGAAGATAACTACCGCTTTCATGACCATGAGAAACTTGCCCATTATGCCGATGCTGCATCCGATATTGAATTCCGATTTCCTTTCGGATTTAAGGAGTTAGAGGGAATACATTCCAGAACTGATTTCGATCTTTCAAAACACCAGGAGTACTCCAGTAAAAAATTGCAATATTTTGATACGGATGAGAATAAGAATTATGTGCCTTATGTGGTCGAAACTTCGATTGGGTTAGACCGTATGTTCTTGGCGGTTTTTTCGAATTCGCTCAAAGAAGAGGAATTGGAGAACGGTTCGACAAGAACTGTTTTGAAACTACCTGCGGTATTGGCACCAACCAAAGCAGCCGTTTTTCCCTTGGTAAAAAAAGATGGACTTCCAGAATTGGCCAAAGAAATCATTGAAGATCTCAAATGGGATTTCAATGTTCTATATGATGAAAAAGACGCGGTAGGTCGTCGTTATCGTAGACAGGATGCCAACGGAACACCTTTCTGTATTACGGTTGATCATCAAGCTTTGGAAGATAAAACGGTTACAATTCGTCATCGAGATACCATGGAACAGCAGCGTGTTGCCATTTCAGAGATTAAGGCTCTTATTCACAAAGAAGTGGATATGAAGTCTTGGTTGATGAAAATGAAGTAATCTTATAGCTGATACCCTAATCGCAAACCTCCATAGTAATTGCGTTCATCACCCGGATAGAAATAGCGGGGTTCGCGACCGCCGAACCCTTGAGTATTGATGAGTACCGACTGTGCATAGACCTTGTCGAATAGGTTGTTAATACCAAAATCAATACCGAGAGTAAAATGTGTTGACAACTTTTTTAAATACCCCATTCGGGTATTGAAAACTGTAAATGGCTCGCTATACAAATCGGCAGCATTGGTCAACGGAATTTCACTTACATGCTGATGCGTAGTATTCCAGTAAAAGTTTTCATAGAATCGCATTTGAATACCGGCTGTTCTTCGTTGTTTAGGAACTCCAGTAAGGGGATTGCCTGAAAAATCTTCTCCTTCATCAATGAATTCTGCGAAACTATGGTCGGTCAATGTATAATTGACAAAAGGCGATAGTTGAACTTTAGAAGAGATTATCCAATTGTAACTCATGGCAATTTCGAGTCCACGGTGGCGTGTTTCCCCAGCGTTTTTTCCAACTAAACGGTCTTCACTTACCCGTTCTCCTACCAAGAGATTTTTGACATTCATTTGATATATCGAAAGATTCAAATGAAATCGTCGTTCATCC
>CAZTLZ010000080.1:0-15647 GCA_964614665.1 uncultured Maribacter sp. | reverse complement strand
ATTGCATTATTGACTAAAGGAAGAGAACGATATGGTATTGAAACACCGACTTTCAATGAGGGAACCGTTGCGAATTTAACCCTCTTTGACCCTGCTCTCACTTATACCTTCGAAAAAGAGAACATTTTATCGACATCGCAAAATAGTATGTTTATAAACAATTCGATGAAAGGTACTGTTTTGGGAGTGATTTGCAACAACCAAAGCATTATTTGAGTAATTTCAAGTTATTTATGAATTAACCAACCTTAAATTTCAGACTATGGAACAAAGTACAATTGATGAAGGAAAAACAATGGCAATTATTAGTTATATTACCGTCATAGGCTTAATTATAGCTTATTTTATGAACAATGATAAAAAGAACGAATTTGCCAGTTTTCACATTGGCCAATCGCTTCGAATATTTATCTTGGGTATTGTGATTGCTGTAGGTGTAAATATTCTAGTTTCGGTAACTGGCATGGGCATCTTATCCTTTTTAAGTTATATACCACTTATACTAATCGTCTTAGGCATTATCAATGCCGTAAATGGCAAAGCCGAACCACTTCCAATTATTGGTACCATTGGAGGTTAATAGGCAACTAACAATATGCAACAGAGGTTCTATTTGAGCCTCTTTTTTTTGTCCAAAATATGTGGTTCCCCTATTTTTGAAGCATGAGTATCATAAAAGAAGGAAAAACCACGGCTATTGTCGCCTATATGACCATGGTTGGAGCCTTAATTGCCTTTAGCATGAACGCTGAACCTAAGAATGAGTTTGCCCGTTTTCACACGAGACAAGCCTTTGGGTTACATCTAATGTTCATTGGTTTCGCTATACTTTCAAATACTTGGGGTAATCTCTACTCCTTTTTTGGACTTGTCGCCTGTTACTTCATACTATGGACCTATGGATTCGTTGGTGCACTAGGCGAAAAGAAACAATTAGTTCCTGTTCTTGGCCCATACTTTCAACGATGGTTTACCTTTATTCAATAAACTTTGTATGACCACTGCCCCCCTATCCTTAGAACACTTGATCCGCCCATCTAGTCTTACTGAGGGCAAATCTCCTGCACTCTTCATGTTTCATGGCTATGGAAGCAATGAAGAAGACCTCTTCTCTTTTGCATCTGAGCTACAGCAGGAGTTTTGTATCATTTCAGTAAGAGCCCCCTACCCTATGCAACCTTTTGGTAACGCTTGGTACGCCATTAATTTTGATGCACAGCAAGGTAAATGGAGTGATGATGAGCAGGCAAGAGAATCACGGGAAAAAATTGTTGCCTTTATCGATGAGGCCTGCCAGATCTATAGCCTTGATGAAACCAATATCACCCTCTTAGGTTTTAGTCAAGGTACCATTTTAAGTTATGCCGTGGCACTCTCATACCCTGAGAAAATTAAAAACGTTATCGCACTTAGCGGGTATATTAATGAAGGCATTCTAAAGGAAGGTTACGAAGAAAAGTCTCATACGGATCTTAAAATATATGCCTCTCATGGGCAGGTGGATCAAGTAATTCCACCTGAATGGGCGCAAAGAGCCCCGGACGTATTAAAAAATTTAGGAATCGAACATGTATATGAAGAATTTCCGGTAGGACATGGCGTATCTCCACAAAATTTTTTCTCCTTTAAAAAATGGCTGAACGATAAGATTTAATCACTTCTTGTATATAACAGATGGTCAATTAAAGTAAAATCGACGCCCATATCATCTTTAAGCTCGTAGTTTAACAGCAGCTCACCCCAGTATTTTCCATCAGAAAAATCAGCTATGATCCATTTGTGGTTCATAATCTTGATTTTGTTCAACTTGAAATCACCCTCCATTCCCTCGTAAGGTATCAACGGATTGTTACCACTACGCTCATTGGTCTCTAAAAGTTTATCAGCAATATAACGCGCTGGGTCATTCAAACTCAAATGTTCATAATAGGCAGATGCATCGTCATTGTTTTCCAATGAGAAATATTGCATGTCCAATACTTTCAACTGCGATTTCTGAACAGAATCACTTAATACTGTAATTTCTTTTTTCAACGCGGCGATTTGTGTGTCTTTTTCCTCGGACATTTTACCTCCACTAACTACCAAATACAGAGCGATTAAAGCAGAAAACACAAATAAGTACAGGAATATATTCTTTTTCATAAATAGAAACTTTTAATATCAATTTCCAAAAGGAAATCTTTTCAAACTAATCTCTAAACGTCAATCACTAGATTATCATATGCCAAATGCACATTTTCCGGTAGTTTTTTTTCAACCTCGTCATGAAATCCCAATAAATGGCTTATATGCGTAAAATAGGCTTTTTCAGGAGCGACCTTTTCAACAAAGGCCAAAGCTTCCTCCAAATTAAAATGAGAATGATGAGGCTCTTCGCGCAAGGCGTTCACCACCAAAACCTTCGTGTTCATTACTTTTTCAAGCTCAATATCATCTATCCTCTTCATATCGGTCAAATATGTAAAATCTTTAATGCGAAAGCCGAAAACCTTCAAGCGATTGTGATCAGCTTCAATAGGTACCACAGTTGCATTTCCAATGGTAAAAGGAGTGTCCTTTTGAACTTCATTTATTGAAACAGCAGGTGCACCTGGGTACCTGTTTTTATCCGCGAAAATGTAGTCGAAACGCCTTTTTAAAGAAGAAATCACCCGTTGATGAGCGTATATGGGAATATCGCCTTGTCGGAAGAAATACGGTCGAATATCATCAATACCTGCCGTATGGTCCGAATGTTCATGTGTAAATAAGATTCCATCTAATCTATTGACATCATTAGTCAGCATTTGTTGCCTGAAATCTGGTCCACAATCTATAACATACTGGTATCTATCCCATGATAATAACACCGAAACCCGTAACCTCTTATCTTTAGGATTTTCGCTCAAACAGACTGGGTGCTTGCTTCCTATGATCGGTATACCCTGTGAAGTTCCAGTGCCTAAAAAAGTTACTTTTAATCTGTCTCTCATCTTCTTCAAAATTAGGCTTAATTATGCAAATCATCCTGATTATTTAGAATCGAAATTCTCCAAAAATACGGGTATCGATGAAAGTTGTAAAATCTACAAATTAGGTATGTTCAAAAGAATATTTAAATATTTGAAACGTTTCTTACTCAGGTATTGTGATCTTATTAACTTTGTTCAACCAGTAGTGATGTTTTACCAGTATCAAATTAAAATAACAAAATGGCTTCAGTAGTTCAAAAACGTGACACGGCATTTGAGAATATCCCCTCCATTAAGGCCAAGACCCTGCGAATAAATTTAAACCCTGACATCTATGGAACGTTCGCCGAAATTGGTGCTGGACAAGAAACGGCTCGGCACTTTTTTAGATCAGGTGGGGCTTCAGGTACCATTGCCAAGGCGATGAGTGCCTATGACAAACAATTTAGTGATGCGATTTATGGTATAGAAAAAGATGGCCGCTACGTAACACAGCCAAGGTTGAAGACCATGCTTTCACATGAGATGAGACTTATGGAAGAACGAATAAGTAGGGAAAGTCACCCTGAACGTTTGTTTTTTTCTTATGCGAATACAGTTGCCACTATTGATTTCTCAAAACGCTACAAAGGTCATGGTTGGATTGGAATACGTTTCCAATTAGACCCAAAACAAAAAGAATTTGATGAGATTATTCTTCATGTTCGATTCAAACAAAACGAAGCGAGGTTACAACAAGAAACTTTAGGTATTTTAGGAGTAAACCTTATTTATGGGGCTTTTTACAAGTACCATAAGCCTAAAAAAATGCTCAAATATCTTTATGACCATATCGATAGGGATACTATTGAAATAGATATGGTGAATTTTTCAGGGCCAAATTTCAAAGATGTCGATAATCGATTGATGAGTCTGCAGCTGATTAGGAATGATATGACCGATGCTGTCATGTTTGGTCCTGATGGCAACAACGTTTTACCTGCCGCCATTCTCTATAAAAAGAATATTTTGGCCTTAAGAGGCAGCTTTAGACCGGTTACAAAGGTTAATATGGATATGTTTCAGAAGTCATATGACATTTTTGTTCGTGATCAAACGGTTGACATGGATAAAACTATTGTTATTTTTGAAATCACTCTTTCAAACTTAAGGGCATCCGGGGAAATCGACGAGCAAGATTTCATGGATCGCGCCAAACTTCTTTGTTCATTAGGCCATTTTGTAATGATTTCTAAATTTCAAGAATATTATAAATTGGTAGAATATTTTAATAACTATACCAAGCAACGCATTGGGCTAACTATGGGTGTGAACAATCTGGTCGACGTTTTTGACGAGAAATACTATCGACACCTAAGTGGTGGTATTTTAGAGGCCTTTGGAAAGTTATTCTTCAAAGACCTACAAGTTTATCTGTACCCAATGAAGGATGCTGAAACCGGCCAAATAATGACCAGTAACAACGTCAAAGTGCATCCGAGAATGAAAGAGCTTTATAAGTTCTTCAAATACAATGGGAAGGTGATGGATATTATTGATTATGATCCTGAAATCATGCATATCTTCTCAAGGGATGTACTTAAAAAAATCACCAATAATGAGGAGGGTTGGGAACAACAATTACCTGAAGGTATTGCTGAGATGATTAAGACTGATGGGCTCTTTACCAGAAACTTAATGAAATCTGAAGAAGGATAGTTTTTTACAATATTTAAAAGGGGCCTCAATTTCATCGAGCCCCCTTTTAATTGTTCATAATGGCTTATGCCCCTAATATTTGAGCAGCATGATCTTTGGTTTTAACTTTCTGTATGACATTTGAAACTATTCCATTTTCATCAATAAGAAAAGTCATTCTATGTATTCCGTCATATTCACGCCCCATAAATTTCTTTGGACCCCAAACTCCGAAAGAATCGATTACAGTATGATCTTCATCCGCTAATAAAGGAAATGGAAATTCGAATTTATTTTTAAAATTCGCTTGTCTTTTTTCCGAATCCGCACTGACTCCTAGCAACTCATAACCTTTAGACTTTAATTCACTATAATTATCACGTAGATTACAAGCTTCAGCCGTACAACCCGGTGTATTAGCTTTGGGATAGAAAAAAACAATCAATTTTTTTCCCTTATAATCAGATAAATTGATAGTATTGCCATCTTGATCTTTAGCTGAAAATTCAGGGACGTTATCCCCTATTTTTAAAGTTTTCATGTAGCTAATTAATAAATTTATGTTTAAAATATTTTATTCAAAGTTAAACAAAAATGAAGAAATCTGAAAAAGTTGATTTTGTAATTCGGACACTTCAAGAACTCTACCCCACTATTCCAGTTCCTTTAGACCATAAGGACCCCTATACCCTACTGATTGCCGTGCTTATGTCCGCCCAAAGTACAGATGTACGTGTCAACCAGGTTACCCCGCTTCTTTTTGCAAAGGCTGACAATCCTTATGACATGATAAAACTGTCTATAGAAGAAATTCGAGAAATTATCAGACCAGTCGGGCTGTCTCCTATGAAGGCCAAAGGTATTTATGGACTATCTAAAATATTGGTCGAGAAGTACGGAGGAATCGTACCCAAGAAAATTGAACTTTTAGAGGAGTTTCCTTCAGTAGGTCACAAAACGGCAAGTGTTGTGGTCTCACAAGCTTTTGGAATACCAGCTTTTCCGGTCGACACTCATATTCATAGACTTATGTACCGATGGGGTTTCACCAATGGAAAGAATGTTGTTCAGACTGAAAAAGATGCAAAAAGGTTGTTTCCGAAAGAACTCTGGAATGATTTACATTTACAAATTATATGGTATGGACGTGAGTACTCTCCTGCGCGTGGTTGGAATTTGGAAAAAGATATCATTACTAAGACTATTGGAAGGAAAAAAGTCTTAAATGATTACCATAAACTAAAAAAGACCCGCTAATTGCGGGTCTTTTTTAGTTTAAAATACTTTCAAACCTGAAGCCTTGATATTCTATCACTCGAAGTGACTTCGAAAAACTCAGTAAAAACCGAATCGTTTCAGGAGAAGTTTTAGTAAGCTTACAATGTTGTTGATCTTTAGTGTAAATTTTTTCCATATCGAGTTATCATCATGTTATGATAAGATAACGCAACTAAAATGGAATTATTGTTTTACCCTAGAGGAGTCGCCTTTTAATTAGTTAGAACAATATTATGTTTATCTATGATTTTTCTTAGGTTAATAAGTGCATATCTCATTCTACCAAGGGCCGTATTAATACTGACACCAGTATTTTCGGAGATTTCTTTAAAACTCATATCCTTATAAATACGCATTAAGAGCACTTCTTTCTGATCATCAGGTAATTCTTCGATCAAATCTCTTAAATCAGAATCGATTTGATTTTTGATGATTTGCTTTTCAGCATTCAATTTATCATCTCCGATTACCGAAAATATATTGAAATCATCGTTGCCTTCAAACTTTGGCATTCTTTTGTTCTTTCTAAAATAATCGATAATCAAGTTATGTGCTATTCTCATCACCCAAGGTAAAAACTTACCTTCTTCACTATAGGTACCTTTTTTCAAGGTCTTGATTACCTTAATAAAGGTGTCTTGAAAGATGTCTTCGGTAACATCCCTATCCAATACTTTTGAGTAGATGAAGCTTGTGATACGCTGATTATGTCTGTTAATCAGGATTTCCAAAGATTTTTCATCTCCGCTGATGTAATCTCTGACGAGTACTGAATCTTCAATCTGTAATTCCATTCTTGTAGGTTTTTCTGTTAAGGTTTGGGACTTCCTGTTAGAAAGCTTTTTTTGGGTCATTATCTAGTTATTTTTTGAGTTTAATTTTAGAATCTTGGTTTGAACCGTGATTTTCAATTATGATCTAAAACTAGATAATACGGGGCAAGCCCAAAAAACATTGTTGTCAAACAAGCAGTTTTTGATGTGAAACGCTACTTTTTCAATCTTGAACAAAATAAATCATACTATGATACGTTGCCACAGCAAACTTGTAGGAAAGTGATTCGTTGATGATTTGAGTGCGATTTGGTTTTAAAGCATAAACTGTAAACCGGAATCATATTTACCAGTCAATACTACTAAGCAAAAACTTACAACTATAAAAACAAAAGACCCCGACAATTATAATTGTCGGGGTCTTTCAAACGTTATTTGATTCTTAATTCAGATTGCTTTCAAATTTTATGCCTTTGACCTCAGTTATCTTAAGTGATTTAGAATAGTTCAACAAGAACTGAACAGTTTTGGGCTGAGCTTTAACCAGCTTACAATCTTTAATCTGCTTCGTGTAAATCTTTTCCATATCTATTTAAAGTTTTGTTTCACTAGTAAAACGTCACATTAAATAAATATAATCATTCCTTTCGACCTGATGTTAATTAAATCGTTTATTAGTTCTAAGGTTCAATTAGTTCGTTAAAACTATATTGTTCTCATTAATGACCTTTCTAAGATTTATAAGTGCATATCGCATTCTTCCCAATGCTGTATTGATACTGACACCTGTATTCTCTGAAATCTCTTTAAAACTCATGTCTTTATATATACGCATTAAAAGAACCTCTTTTTGATCCGCCGGCAGTTCTTCTATCAAAAGGGTCAAGTCTGAATCTATTTGATTCTTAATAATCTGATTCTCGGCATTCAGCTTTTCATCACCCATAACAGAGAATACATTAAAACTATCCGAGCCATCGTACATTGGCATTCTACTACTCTTTCTGAAATGGTCGATAATAAGGTTATGAGCAATACGCATTACCCAAGGTAAGAATTTGCCCTCCTCACTATACGCGCCTCTTTTTAGGGTACGAATAACCTTTATAAAGGTATCTTGAAAAATATCTTCAGTGATACCTCTATCATTTACTTTTGAATATATAAAACTGCTGATTCGCTGATTGTGCCTGTTGATTAGCTTTTCTAGAGCTCTCTCGTCTCCATTTATGTAGCACTTAATAAGTACTGAGTCTTCAATTTGTACTTCCATAACAATTACTTTTTGGGGTTAAAATTAGTGGCCTTTTCAGGTGAAAAGGTCTGTGGGTTATTCTAACTATTTCAAAAAAAGTAATTGTCTTGCTATAGGCACTTTTGCTTTTAAGTGAATTCAAATATAGAAAAAAATAAATACTTCGTTAAAAAAAATGAAAAGAGCATTTTATTTTTTTATCCATCCCGAACAAAGTTGGTGATTGAAATAGGCATATTGTATCTTCGCAATCCGAATAAAGAGCATGGTGAATATACTTGACCTAAATCCGAAGGAAAACATTATTATCAAGGGTGCTAAACTGCACAATTTGAAGAATATCGATGTGGTAATCCCAAGGAATAAATTGGTCGTGATTACCGGTTTATCAGGTTCTGGCAAATCAAGTCTCGCATTTGACACCCTATATGCAGAAGGGCAAAGAAGATATGTAGAAAGCTTATCATCATACGCCCGACAATTTTTAGGGAAGTTAGACAAACCAAAAGTTGATTATATCAAAGGAATAGCTCCAGCTATTGCAATTGAACAAAAAGTCAATTCAACCAATCCGAGGTCTACCGTAGGTACAACAACTGAAATTTATGATTATCTAAAGTTACTTTTTGCCCGAATCGGCAAAACAATATCCCCAATATCTAACAGAGAAGTCAAAAAAAACACAGTGACCGATGTGGTCGATTATGTGAAAAGTTTCCAAGATGGAAAAAAATTACTTCTATTGGCGCCAATCAACATAAAACCAGAGAGGGAGACCTTAAAATCATTGCAACTTTTTTCAAAGCAAGGGTACGCAAGAATAAAGTATAAGGGTGAAGTCATTCGTATAGACCGTGTGCCACCTGATATCGGAAGAGAATTTGATCTAGTTATCGATCGCATTATCACCACAAACGACGAGGATTTCTATAATCGTTTGGCAAATGCGGTGGATACTGCTTTTTTTGAAGGCCAAGGAGATTGTGTCATTGAAGAGTTGGAAAGTGGAACCAAAACCGTTTTTAGCAACAAATTCGAGCTAGACGGAATGAATTTCCTAGAACCCAATGTTCATTTATTCAGTTTCAACAATCCGTATGGCGCATGTCCAAAATGTGAAGGCTATGGTAATGTTATCGGAATCGATGAAGATCTTGTTATACCAAATACGGCATTATCGGTATTTGAAAATGCAATCTTTCCTTGGCGAGGTGAAAGCATGGGGCGATATCGGGATCAATTGGTCAACTCGGCTTATAAATTCGATTTTCCAATTCACAAACCTTGGTTTGAACTATCTGATGAACATAAGCAATTGGTTTGGGATGGGAACGACCATTTTATAGGCCTTCATAAATTCTTTGCTCAACTTGAGGAAAAGAGTTACAAAATTCAGAATCGTGTAATGCTCTCCCGTTATCGAGGAAAAACACGCTGTAACGTTTGCCAAGGAAAACGCCTGAGACCAGAAACGCACTATGTAAAGATTGATGGAAAGTCGATTTCTGATTTAGTGGAATTACCTATTGAACGTCTGATAGCTTTTTTCGAAAGCCTATCTCTCAGTGCCCATGATACAAAAATCGCATCTCGATTATTAAGAGAAATCAATACCCGTCTTGGGTTTTTGTTTAAAGTAGGTCTGAGTTATCTCACGCTAAATCGCAAATCAAATTCCCTTTCAGGGGGCGAAAGTCAACGTATTAATTTGGCCACCTCTTTAGGGAGCAGCCTTGTCGGATCCATGTATATTTTAGATGAACCTAGCATCGGGTTACACCCGAAGGATACCGAAAACTTAATAGATGTGCTTATATCACTTCGAGATTTAGGCAATACCGTTATTGTTGTTGAACACGATGAAGACATTATGAAGGCCGCGGACGAGGTTATTGACATTGGACCTGAAGCGGGTACTCACGGCGGTGAAGTGGTTGCGTTTGGTCCCCTGAGTGAAATTCTAAAGTCACAATCGTTGACTGCAAGCTATTTAAATGGTTCGGAAGAAATAGCCGTACCACATGAACGTAGGACATCTGCAAATTTCATCGAGATAAAAGGTGCTCGGGAAAATAATCTCAAGAATATCGATGTTACCTTTCCCCTTAACATGCTTACGGTAATCACAGGAGTTTCAGGAAGTGGTAAAAGTACTTTGGTCAAAAAGCTACTATATCCTATCATTCTGAAAGAAGTTGGCGGTTACGGTGAAAAAGCAGGTCAATATACAGCTGTAAATGGAAAATATCAATTTGTAAAACATGTCGAATTTGTAGACCAAAATCCTATTGGCCGGTCTTCACGGTCAAATCCTGTGACCTATATCAAGGCTTATGATGATATAAGAAGTTTATATGCATCGCAAAAGCTGAGTAATATCAGAAACTACCAAGCCAAACACTTCTCGTTCAATGTAGATGGCGGGCGCTGTGAAACTTGTAAAGGTGAAGGGGAAATTACGGTTGAAATGCAGTTCATGGCCGATGTACATTTAGAATGTGACACCTGTGGTGGTAAACGTTTCAAAAAGGAAGTTCTAGAGGTCAAGTTCAACAATGCAAGCATTGATGATATTTTGAATATGACTATTGATGAGGCGATTTCATTTTTTGACAAGGGAGAACAGAAAAAATTGGTAACAAAACTCAAACCTTTGCAAGATGTGGGTCTAGGGTATGTTACTTTGGGCCAATCTTCCTCTACGCTATCTGGCGGTGAAGCACAACGGATAAAATTAGCCTCTTTCCTGATTAAAGGAAACTCTAAGGATAAAGCGCTATTCATTTTTGATGAGCCCACTACGGGACTACACTTTCACGATATCAAAAAACTTCTAAAATCATTTAACGCATTAATCGAACGCGGGCATTCGATTGTGGTTATAGAGCACAATATTGAATTGATAAAATGTGCAGATTACCTTATCGACCTAGGGCCAGAAGGAGGCGAAAATGGTGGTCAACTTCTCGCTTATGGTACTCCGGAAGAATTGATTAAAAGTAAAACCTCACATACCGCGCGATATCTTAGAGAGAAACTTTGATTTCGTGATCAATAATGAATTCCATCTTCGACAGTTATTTTAATGTTTTTATTTAAAACACTGTATTTCAAATAGTTAAAATACCCACTCTTTTTTTGGCACGCTGTTTGGTATATACCTATCGAGTGTAAATAGTTGCATTCGGGAACTTAAACCTTATATCATGAGAAATTTAGTACTCCTTTTTACGGCGATACTTTTAGGTACTACAGCTACCTTCGCCACCACAGCTGATGATAAGGTTGCAGAACGCAATACTTATCGATACAACAACTCCTATATTTTTGTAGAGGAAGGTATCACTTTCGCGGTCTATCCCGATGGAGAATTTGACTTTTACATTGACAACAGAATAGGTAGACAACGAAGAAACGTAACCTTCAATTCTGGTTTCGATTATAGCCCATATGCACAGTATGATGACTATGGAGCGGTAATTCAAGTTGAGAACATTCCTATTTACTATGACTACTATGGTCGCGTTTCACAAGTAGGCAGTGTTGATATCAACTATCGTAACGGACGTGTGAACCGATTAGGAAACATGTACGTGTACTATAACCGTAGAGGTTTTTACGATTACCATACAGGTTTCATTAATGTATACAACAGAAGGTACATTTACAGACCATTTCATAGCTTCTTTGCTAGACCGGCTATAGGATTCTGTTTCGTGAGAACTTCACCTTATAGAAGATATTACAATCCGTTTAGATATACATACTATAATCCATACCGATACAATAGAAGACAGAGATACGCTAAAATCGGGAAGACCCACAGATACAATCAAGTGCGAAGAGAACGCTCAAATGTTTATCGAAATGACAAAAGGGTTGCCGTACGTGAGAACCGCTCTAGAACTAATAGAACAGTTGTGCGGTCAAATGGAAATAGAAAAAATGGAAATGTCAAACGTGGTGCCATCTCGAATAACCCTCGAAATGCAAGACGAGTTGCCCAGAACCGTTCGAACAATACGACTGTAAGAAGTTCAAGGAACAACTCAGTAAATAGATCGAGAGGTATTAATAGAAGTACTTATAAAAATAGCAATGTCCGTTCATCGAATGGTAGGACAGTAAAAAGATCTGCTACAACGACAAGAACTCCACAGCGAAAAACTGTGACCAAAAGAACAGTTACACAAACGCCTAGGAGTAGAACGGTAACAAGAAGCACAAAACAGTATAAAAAGCCTCAGACGAGAAGTATACAAAGGTCGGTACAAAGAACACCATCTAGAAATAGAAGTGTTCAGCCTAGAAGCACATCATCTAGATCTGTAGTGAAAGCTCCTTCTAGAAGCAGAAGTACTGCGGCCAGAAGCACATCATCGAGTCGTTCAAGAAGTAATAGAAGCGCCATACCCTCTAGAACCAGAGGAAGGCAATAAAGATAGTTTTTAGGTTGGTTAGTTGTTAGCCCCGTAGTGGATTCGTCCCCTACGGGGTTTTCCATTGAAAAAAGTTCAATAGAAATTTATTCTTAGTAATGGCACAAACCCAATAGACCTCTCGGTAAGGCAATAAGAATAGTACTTTAGCAGAGTTTTAAAAACTACTATCGGTAGGATTGCCTTTTCACGAAACGTACTCGATCGCCTGTTGACAATAAAACAATATAGGACCCATTGCTCAAATCTCCTACATAAATCGAGTTTACACCTTTGGCCGATTTAACCAGAACACCACTGGAATTATGAATGTGTACCCCAATTCGTTCATCTATCCCGCTAATGTTTATGAAATCATTTGTTGGATTTGGGTAAAGAATTATAGTATTGGGTAGGACCGTAACCAAAATGGTCTTACTAAATCCGCCATCCATAGTAGTCGCAGTGATTGTGGTTTGACCAACCTTGTTTGCAATAACATTTCCATTCGGATCAACAGTTACAATAGAAAAATCATCAGCTTCCCAAACTATAGAGGTATTCGATGCATTTTTTGGCAACACGGTAACATCTATTTGTACAATATTACGCTCCTTGAGCACCAGATCATCAATATCGATACTGAGGCCGGTAACGGCAATAGCTCCTGTGGACTTTTCAATTACGGCAATGTTGGTCTGAGCAACAAAATCACCATCAACAGTTGATGCACTCACTATCGCAGTGCCAAGCCCCACCCCAAATACTTCGCCATTGGAATCTACAGAAACAATAGAGTCATCCTCCGAAACCCAAACCACATCCTTAATGGTTGCGTCAGCTGGTAGCACAGATACGTTCAATACCAATGTGGATTCCAACTCCAATGTGGAGGAATCAGGCTCTATGGCAATACCCGTGACATTTACCACTTGGCTTTCGACCACCGTTACCGTCGCTTGTGCCACAAAGCTCCCATCTTCCGTTGTGGCCCTTATTATGGTCGTACCTATGCCAATCCCAAGTATTTCACCATTGTCATCGACCGAAACAATAGAAATATCATCGGAAGACCAGGTAACGGACCTATTGGTTGCGTTTTCTGGCTGTACTATCGCCTGAAGAATTCTTGTTTGGTCAATTTCCAAAGTAGCGACATCGATATCTAAATCTATACCAGCTACATTCACTGCCGAATTATCAACGACAGTAACCACAGACTGTACTTCAAAGCTCCCATCAACTGTACTTACCCTTATTATGGCAGTGCCAAACGAAATACCCGTAAGTTCTCCATTTGCATCCACCGTTGCAATTGAAGTATCATCTGAGGTCCAAACTACGGATGTATTTGTAGCATCTGCAGGTTCAACGGCAGCCTGGAGCACCAATGTTCCCCCGATTACGAGATTGGTTTCTTCCGGGGTAACCGTAATTCCGGTAACGCTAATAATTGATTCATTTATTACATTAATGGTAGCCTGCGCCTCAAAATCACCATCGACCGTTGTCACAGTAACAATAGTGCTTCCAGCTGAGTTTCCCATAACATTTCCATCGGAATCAACAGTAGCCACAGAAGTATCAGAAGAGGACCATTCAACACTTTTGTCATCAGCAAGATCAGGTAATACTTCAACTTCTAGTTTGTACAATTGCCCTATTTCAATATTTAAATCTTCGGGGGCCACTAAAACATCAGTTACCGCTACAGAACCTGTTTTATCATTTCTTACCACAGCGATCCAGTCCCCATTATCAAGGGAGGGGGGATTCCCAATATTTACATCATCTCCAGCAGACACACTCGTAATCGTACCATCCATGAGGCCACCACCAATTCTTGGGTTAAACCATTTAACAGTATAGTCATCTGCTAAATCTATAGTAGTGTTACCCAATTGAGATCCTGTGATATAAATGACATAGTCGTTAAACTCTGTACCATGACACCATCCATTCTCAACTAAGTAATCTTGATTATACATATCATAGAACGGAATATTATTATCATGATAGAAATCATAGGCATACTTCATTTGAGTAAAGAATTCGTCATAAAAGCGTAAATCTTCCAAGGTTAAATCTAGTCCTTCCGTCGCATAGTGTTCAATACCTGCGCCACCTGAGGTCAGCGAAGACCACAGTACATTTTCTCTAAAGGAGTTAACGTCAAGAGGGCCAAACTCAAAAGCTTCATCATAGTAGACCACCCATTTTTTACCTGAAGTTGCCGACTCATTCCTATATCTTTCCGTACTTCCCTTAGCTCTCTTGGTGTTTCCAAAAAAACCTTGCATAGATATACCGTCAATCGAATTTTCTCCTTGAAGATCATTAAAAATGTGTACGTCATGAGAAGGACCATTGTGAACTGTTATGAAATCATCATAATAGACTAAGTTATCTATATAAGCGGCAAAATCGAGTCGTTGTTGAGTGGTCAGAGCTCTTCCTTCTTCGCCTACAAAGTCATCAGGTTCTCGATTCCAACCATTTTCTTCACCAATATTCCAGATAACGGCATTGAGGTAACCGAATCGGGCAATTATCTCACGAAAGTAAAGTTTACGGGCATCTGAGAAATTAAGATCTCCCGATGGAAACTCGACCTCGAAAATAGATTGGATTTGACTCTCGGAAAAAACAAGATGAGCCGCTATACCTTTTTGCATCATATAATCAAAGACAATCTGCCACTGATCCATCTTTGAAACATCATAGGTGTAATAGCTCTCATTTGGAATTGACCAAGGGGTTGCCTTTTCCTCTTTTCTATGCAATACAAAATATTGACTATTAATCCCCTTATTGCTTAAATAATTCATCGCACCAATAATACCCTGACCCTCTCCCACTTTCCAAGTGGGATCGCCTGCATTGAAATCAGGAATGTGAGCAGGAAAGGTGCGTATAGAATTTGAATCATCAAAGCCTCCATATTCGAAAAGATTTTCCGGAGAATTTGAACCAATCTTCATAAAATAATCACCATCAGTCCATTGTTGAAAATGCTCTCCGACATACTCCAACTTACCCTTAGCTCTAAAATCTTTACCACTTTTATCAGACTCCGAAATGTTAAATGTCCCAATATCCCCATCAATCGGTGCTACGGCTGTGCCAACAAAGTCATCGAAACTTACTGCAATATTAGGGCCTGTTCTAAATGATGCTCGATAGGTCCAAAGGCCTATTTCAAGAGCATTAAAGTGACATCTCCATTTATTACCGGCAACAGCACTTGTTTCACCCGCATTGCCGTCTGCAGCAAAATAACCAGGGACTACAT
>CAZTLZ010000079.1:0-15700 GCA_964614665.1 uncultured Maribacter sp. | reverse complement strand
CCAATAATAGGGCTCTCGACCTTCAGGAAAGAGGAGCTGAAAGTCTACTCTTTGTCATTCCATCTGAAGCGGTTGAACTTGATATACTTTTAAATGGCATCGACCTTGAACGGGCGCCTATCCATTTTGAATTACACTTTTTATCATTTGATTATATAAAATCCATCGTGAATTTTACCAAAACTGAGGTGGACAATATTCATATTAATGTGGACCCTATTGGCAATCTAGCACGAACTGGTAATTGGTTTTTCAACAAAGGAAAAGATTATGAGATCTTAAACGATATTATTGGGTTAAATCATAAACAAGTATTTAGCATTGACCTTTCACTATACCAAAATGCTGGAGCTAACATGGTGCAGCAACTGGCTTACGCTATGGCCCATGCTCATGAATATTTAAGCCATCTTCGTAATGATAAAGGGTCAAAAGGTAGATGCGAAAAATTCACCTTCAAGGTGTCCGTAGGATCAAACTACTTTTTCGAAATTTCAAAGCTTAGAGCCCTGCGTATATTATGGAAGTTGGTAGCAGCAGCGTATGAGATATCTGAAGATTGCCATATTATTGCCACGCCCTCCAAACGAAATAAAACATTATATGAATATAATGTCAATATGGTTAGAACAACCACGGAATGCATGGCTGCTGCTTTGGGTGGAGCCAACACTGTTTTCAACCTTCCATATGACTCCATTTATCACAAGGATAATGAATTTGGTAGTCGCATTGCATTGAATCAATTACTGTTACTTAGTGAAGAGGGTTACTTTAAGGAAATGAATTATGCAGCAGAAGGAACCTACTATATTCAGGCCATAACTGATCAATTGGCGGAAAAGGCGTTACAGTTGTTTAAAAACATAGAAAAGGGAGGGGGATTTTTAAATCAACTTAAAAGTCATACTATTCAGAAGAAAATTGAGGAAAGCGCACAAAAGGAACAAGACCTATTTGATAGTCAGAAGTCAATTCTAGTTGGAACCAACAAATACCAAGATAGTAATACGAAAATGAAGAATGATCTAGAACTTTATCCTTTTGTAAAAACCAAAATTCGCAAAACACTATTACAACCCATTTTGGAAAAACGATTGCCAGAAGTACTTGAAAAAGAGCGCCTGGCCAGGGAATAAAAACAGAGCACCGGTCACTTTTACACCAATCTAGCCTTTAGCAACTTTAAAAGTTTGGGATAGGAAGTTTTTGACATCACCGAAGTTAATAATACATACAGGGCATTGAAAACTGAGAATTTAAAAGAAAATTCAGACCTAAAAGAAGTTCGAATATTGTCGGACCGTTTTGCCCATGAAGAAGGCCGTAGACCTCGGATAATGATTTCTGAACCAAAGAGTGATTCAGAGACCGATAACACCAAACAACAAGCAAGCCTTTATGCCGATATGGGCTTCGACGTTGATATCTCAGTACCTTTTGAAAACATCAAAAATATTGTAAAGCAAGCCATTGAAAGTGACGTACATATATTATGTATATCAATCACAAGCACTCATGATTGGATTCCTAAGATAATTGAAGAGTTCAATCGAAATGACAAAACGGAAGTTATTGTCATTCTACTTGCGGATTTGCCTGAACAGGATCGCACTTCTTTACTCAAAACAGGAACCACGGCAATTTTCACAAGAGACCTGGCAACTAGTAGGATAGCCAAAGAAATACTTGAGATTTTGATGGCAAATTGAGGCAATAAACTTGTAACCCGTTTAATATACCCCACTACAAACTTAGAAAAAGTGTTATATAAACGGCAAAAACCAAGGGAGGTACTATCATGCTTTCACCTTAGAATTTCATTCGTTTCTTGATGTCATAGTGCATCTTGACGGATATAGGAGTCGAATAAACTCTTTTTCATAAATCTTCGGAGTTTTGTACTATTTTTACCTCGCATTAGCTTTGAAATCAATACTTCTACGGACTAATCGAGGGTATTGGCATTTAATTATTGTTGAAATGACTATTCATTTGTTTTGCCAAATATCATAAAAGATTGTTCCGGTATAACTATTCACTCACACCATTATATATCCGACTATGAATAAAAAAAGCCTTCTCATTTGTATTGCCATTTGTGGTACCATTATATTTTCATCATGTAGTAATACCAAAAGTGCAACCTATTTCAATAACATCTCAAGTAGAAGTTTCAGAACGGATGTTGAGCAAATGGAACCTATAATCCAAAAAAACGACTTACTCAGTATTTCCGTTACTAGCGTCAATGCCGAGGCAACAAGACTTTTCAATAAGCGAACCGAGGGTGCCGCACAAATGACGAATATTTCAGGAGGCTCTAGTAGTGTCTCGGGTTACTTGATTGACAAGGAGGGATATGTGAACTTTCCGATCTTAGGTAAAATAATGGCTGCTGGGCGTTCAAAAAATGACCTGCGTGATGAAATCACCACTAGATTGGTAAATGAGAAACTATTGATTGATCCAATCGTAGACATTCGTTACTTGAACTACAAGATTTCGATTCTTGGTGAAGTTAAGAATCCATCCGTGCTTACAGTTCCCAATGAAAAAATATCTTTATTGGAGGCCTTAGGACAAGTAGGCGACATTACCATTTATGGAAGGAGAGACAATGTAACACTAATCCGTGAAGAAAATGGAATCAAACGTATTCGAGAAATCGACCTGACGACCAGTGAAATTTTCAATTCTCCGTATTATTATTTGCAATCAAATGATATCGTTTATGTACAACCCAATAAAGGTAGAATAGCTGGAGCGAGTGAAGTAAAACAGTGGATACCCGTAATATTAAGTGCGATATCGCTCGGAGTAGTAACCGTCGTTACCGTCAATAGGTAATAAATCATCTTTAAAATCCAACTTAGTAAAATATTTAACATAATCCTTTTACCTAAAGAGTCGACTATTTTGGTCGACTCTTTTTATAGCTATCAACATACCATCACAAAATACATTTGTATAGCGAAATCTGTAAAGTTTTTACAGAAATATATGAAGTGACCAACCACTATTCAAAATAGATCCACTGTATTTTCCTACCTTTATCAGTTCAGCAAGCCAAAATGAAAAAAAGGTACTTCAAAATATTCGGATGGTTAGTTCTCATACCTCTGCTTATTATTTTACTCTGCAACTTCACGATTAGCAGCGCGGCTGATGGAAAAACCTTTTCAGGAGTCGAAGAGGTCGCAAAAAATCGCGTAGGGCTCGTTCTAGGAACTGCAAAAAACTTAACCGGTGGTAGGCCAAATCCTTATTACAGTTATAGAATTTCAGCCACAATAGCTCTATATAAAGCGGGTAAAATCGAATTTGTTCTGGTAAGTGGTGATAATGGAACCAAATACTACAACGAACCTAAGGCAATCAAAAAAGACCTAATTGTAGGTGGCATACCCGCCGAAAAGATATTCTTGGACTATGCAGGTTTTCGAACACTTGATTCTATGGTCAGGGCCAAAGAGGTTTTTGGTTTAGATCGTGTTACGGTGATTTCACAAAAGTTCCACAATGAGAGAGCTATTTACCTAGCTGAAAAAAAAGGGTTGACCGCCATTGGTTATAACGCCGATGATGTCTCTGGCAACAATGGACTCAAAGTGCATTTGCGTGAATACCTGGCCCGGGTAAAAGTTTTTGTTGATTTGATTTTCAATACACAACCTAAGTTCTTTGGTGAAAAAATCAAAATCGAGTAGTTCAAAATTCATTGAACAAAATGCTTATTTTAGGAGGTGAATATCAGGCCTATGACAGCTTTCAAAACCCTTATTAAAAATCTAGGCCCTGGCTTATTATTTGCAAGCATGGCCATTGGGACCTCACATCTAGTTTTGTCAACCAAAGCGGGTGCGCAATATGGTTGGATTATGATAATACCCATCATTCTCGCAAATGTCTTTAAGTATCCTTTTTTTGAATTTGGGGTACGCTATACGAACGTGACCAGCAAAACCCTTATTGAGGGATATCTCAACCGCGGAAAAGGGTACTTGTGGTTCTATGCTTTCATCACCCTTTTTACCACCTTTACCATTTTGGCCGCTTTGTATACTGTTACGGCGGGCCTATTCATTAATCTTTTTAAGGTTTCAAGTGTTGAAATCTCCCATATCGCCTTAGCCTTGTTCATCTTTATCAGCACACTATTGATTGTGGGGAGGTATAAATTTCTAGAAGTTTCTTTAAAGCTCGTCATTACCATTCTTTTTGTAGCCTTGATCATTACCACAGCTTTGGTAATTTATAGAGGGCAAGTACACCCTATGGTCGATTTTAAACCCACGCCGATCTTTGAAAATGCGAGTATCCTTTTTCTCATTAGCCTCATGGGATGGATGCCCACTACAGTTGAAGCTTCAAGTTGGGTAAGTCTTTGGAGTATTGAGAAATGGAAGACGCAAAAACAAAAACCATCGTTAAAAGAGTCTTTACAAGAATTCAATATCGGTTATTTCATGACCGCTCTCTTGGCTGTTTTTTTCTTAATAATAGGGTGGTTCACACTTTATGGCACAAACACCGAACTTAGTGGCAATTCTGTTGTTTTTGCAGATCAGGTGGTAAACCTATTTACTACCCATATTGGATCGTGGGCTTATCTTTTTATTGCCGTTTCTGCATTTGCCACCATGTTCAGTACATGTATGACCGCTCATGATGCCGTAACTCGAGTTAGCCTAGATATTATTGACTTACTATCACCTAAGGTCAAGTTATCCGGTAAGAGGTGGTTTTTTGCCATCGGGGTAATCCTTTTGGCTTTGATTAACTATGTTGTGATTGCGGCTTTTTCGGCTAATATGGGCAAACTGGTCGCATTGGCGACTTTTGTCTCTTTTGTAGTTGCACCGATAATCGGATACATGAATCTCAAAAATGTTATGAGTGACGATATTCCAGAAAGTAATAGACCTAAAAAGTGGCTTCAACTCCTCACTTATGCTGGAATAATCTTTCTTAGTTTCTTTTCACTATACTACCTATATCTGGAGGTACTCAAGTAGTTGGAGGTGGTAATGAATGTATTATTTCAATTCATCATAATTGGAAATCACAAACAGCGTTCTCATATTTTGTTCATGTAGGAAATCAAGACAATAAACACCATTGGTACAATTGTTCATAATCCGATCCTCACCATATCCTGTTGCACTCAAGATATTGGCTGATGATGCCCCATTTTGAAGTAAATAATTCTTTATTACATCAGCACGTTTTTGTGATACCCTCTTGTTCGAACTACTACTGCCTCTACTATCAGTATGTGTTTCGACTTTTAACTTGAGTTGAGGAAATCTTGATATAGCATCAACCACCTTATCTAACTCAGCAGTAATCGCAGGTGTCAAATCACTTCGATATCTTGCAAAAAAGAATTTCCCGATATCTAAAACGGTCTTACCCTCAGCTTCGTCCACTAAATCATCCAAAGCCGTTATTCCCATGTTAAAAGAACTCTTTTGAATTTCCTGAAGGGCTGGTTGGACATAAGTCGCTGTAAAAACAGAATGACCCGCTTTTGTGCTTTGAATTGTAATTTCATCCTGCCAAGGAATCTCCACTCTAAAATCACCTTCTTGGGATGTAAAGAGTTCTCTAATCACTTCCCCATTTTTACCCACCAATCTAATCTGCGCATCTGCGATTCCTTGGTTTGAAGAAAGATTGACTACTTTTCCTTTTATAGCGAAGGTTTTTAACCCAGGCTTTTGGTTCATGACAAAACCGTAAATATCATCTTTTCCCATACCGCCGGGCCTGTTCGACGCAAAATAGCCCAAAAGGCCCTTTTTCTCATCCTCTCTAATAATCAATCCAAAATCATCCGAAGCCGTATTGATACCCCTACCAATGTTAATAGGAATGCTAAAGGTATCATCATTCTGCATATTGGATTTATAAACATCCATGCCACCGAGACCATAAAAAATATCCGAAGAAAAGTAGAGACTCCCATCATGAATAAACGGAGCTATCTCATTACCAGGTGAGTTTATTCGTGGTCCAAGATTAATGGGTTCGGACATAATCTGTCCATTATTCGTATAGACGTAATATATATCCGTACCACCATAACCTTCATCAAAGCTAGCAGCAAAATATAGCTTACCACTACCGTAATCAAAATAAGGATAGTAAAAAGAGGTACTTAAATCGCGTAGCATAAACCTGAAAAAACCCCCATCATAGACCATTCCGATAGCAAGTGCATTTTTACCTTTTTCATCAAAAGCGAGCTCATCATCTTCGGCATTCGACAAAATATAGAAAAGTCTTCCAATTTCTTCTGAGTACTGTGGAGTAGATTTGTGATATTTAGAATGAGGAACATTAGCAAAAGTATTCGGATTTAGAATTCTGCCGCTCGAAGCAATTCGTGCCACATAAATATCTAAGTAAGATTCGCCGGAAGGTTCGTAGACCTTTTTTGATTTTTGAGGTCTCGAACTACTGAACAAAAGTTTGTTTTTGTAAAAAGACGGTGCGAAATCGGCCTGCCCACTATTACCATTGGAGTTAAATACTTCTATATCTGTTGTGCCACTCGAATTCGTTTCCAAAAGTTCATAATTAAACTCGGCATTTTCCAACAATTCACTCGACAGTTGCTCTCTTTTAGAACTCAATAAGACTTTGACTTTATCTGGTTCCGAGATTTTAGCCAAACTCTGCAACATCATATTGAAACGATTATCGCTCACTATGCTATCTTCCTTCTTAAGTATATCTAGATATATCTTTGAGGCATTTCTATAATTCCCCGTTCTAAAATACGAGTCGGCAAGGTTCAAAAATTGATGATTGGTTATAAGTTCTCCTTTCGCCATATCTTTTTGATATGCCGCTATAGCCTCTTTATAATCATAGCTATAAAAATGCTTATCACCCTTCGAGGACATTTCCTGAGCTTGCGATACCATCGTGAACGTCAAAAAAACCAGTAAGAATGTCTTAATCTTCATCTTTTTACTTTAGAAAAACCTTGGTGTATCAATTTGCTTTGGCTTGCCTTTTAGTTTCTTATTTTTAGGGTTGTTAGTACTACCGCCTTCTCTACCTCCTAAATAAAATTTGAGAATAACCTCATGAGAACCACTATTGAACTGCTCTAGGACATTGGTGTTGTAGTCATACGAATAACCAATAAAAGTGCCGCTTCCTATTTGAAATCCGGCCAATCCGCTTATGGCATTGCCGAATCTGTAAGAAGCTCCTAGCGTGAACCTATCATTAAATAAAAAGTTTGCCGACACATTCGAATTCAAAGGAGAACCGCTAATATAGTTCAATAAGAATGCAGGCTTGAATTTTAAACTTTCGGATAGGTCAAAAACATAGCCTCCTATAAAATTGAATTGCACTTTATCCTCGACAATCGTTGCCACATCATCATTATAAATCCCATCGGTAAGAAAGTTAGGTATCGAAGTTCCTAAGTACCAAGTATCTTCACCATATAAAAACAGTCCGGCACCTATAGTGGGATAAAATCTATTGATTTTCGCGCTATTTAAAATAGGCTCACCCGGATTCTCAAAAGTGCCTTTTGTAAAATCTACGTTTAATAAAGAACCTCCGACATCCATACCAAAAGATAACTTCGTGTTTTCTGAAACATTGAATTGGTATGAATAGGCCAAATCGATATAAGTTTGTGTGGAAGGACCCAATTGATCACTAACCACATTAAATCCCATGCCCATTTTTTCATTCGTGAAAGGGATATTAGTACCTAAGCGGATAGTTCTAGGAGCTCCAGGAATACTCAACCATTGTGCCCGATATGCAGCCATGATTTCAGGAGTTTCAGTTGTGCCCACATACGCAGGGTTAAAACTACCGATATTATACATATACTGTGTATACTGCGGTTCTTTCTGGGCATGGACAGTAAATATACCGCCCAAAAGAAGAAATAGGGCCAAAAAGCAACCAATATGTTTAATAGTATATTTCGGGTAAATCATTACGAATTTTATCTTATGAGCTGAATCCAGCCCTTTTTAGGTTCAGGACCGTTTCCTATATCTATACTCATTGTATAGAAATAGGTTCCGTCCGGAGCATCTTTTCCTTTCCAAGTTCCATCCCAGACTTCACTATCCGTCTTATTGTTCCCCTCAAAAACCAAATTACCATATCTGTTGAAAATCTGAATATTGTAAATTATAGACTCCTCAAAATTAGATTCCCGATTGACTTTATTAATTTTCAAAACGTCGTTGGTACCATCTCCATTGGGTGAAAACTGATTGAATAAGAAGCCAACATCAGCAGGGGATGGTAAACTTACATTAACCTCAACTGTAGATTCGTTATTCTCTAGGTTGCCATCTGCCGGTGAAGATCTTCGAATCTGAGCCGTATTGCTGAACCTTCCTTCACTAGGCACTCGGACCCTAATTTCCAAAGTAACTTCTTGGCCCCTGTTCAGGCTTTCAATCGACCATATACCTGTACTACGATCATATTCTCCAGTAAGGGTGTTGTGATCAAGGTATACGAAACCACTGTCATCAGAAATAAAATCCTCTACTTCGATATTCGTCACTGGAAGCTCATCAATTGAAGCATTGCTGATTTTTAGTGTAAAAATAACCTCATCATTGACCAAAGGATTAGGACTAAGTGCAGTTTTTTCGAGTACAAGATCAATGCCTTCTGGAATTTCTATAAAAACCTCGGCCGTAGCTTCATTATTATCTTCAGTAATATCTTCAGGAATGGATTCCAATAGGGTTGCGGTATTCGTATACGTAGCACCATCGATTATTAAAACCGTTATGGTCAAAGTGGTTACCGCCAAAGGTTCTAATTCTAAAATAACCCATTCGCCCATGTCTACATTATAGCTACCAGTCGAAGGGTCATCGGCTACATATTCGAACCCACTTTCAAGTATATCACCAATTTTAATCGAACGTGCCTTTCTTGTAGCATCAAGATTAGTAACGGTAATTGTGAACTCTACTTCGTCGCCGACTACGGCATTTTCATTATTGACCACCTTTAGAATTTCCAAATCAATAGGTACATCACAATCTGGAGTAGCATTGGGGTCACAGGGGTCATCTGGGTCAGAGCCATTAGTTTGCTCGTCTAAATCAGAAATTCCATCGCCATCGGTATCACACGAACCATTAAATCGATTTGGTAAACATGGATTCTCGTTTGCAGGATCTAGCTGGTCCACCACTCCATCCATATCTGTATCTATAATATTCGAATCCAACGCATCTATGATTCCATCATCATCTTCGTCTAGCGGGTTGTCAATATCAGCACCTACTTCCTCACTATCATCAATACCGTCACCATCAGAATCGGGATTATTCGGGTTAGTACCCAAAATTGCTTCGGGTCCATCAAATAGTCCATCCATATCAGTATCTACATCGCAATCATTTATCGAAATCGTAATACTGGATGATTCATTTGAACAAGGTGCCTGTGCTCCGGTTGTGGTATATGTAAAAATATAATCGCCATCAGATTTATTCTCAAAATCAATAGAATTATCCGGAAGGATATTAATATTTTCTCCTACAGGTCCATTTGTGAACACCCAAATACCAGGATCTTCACCTGTAATCAATTCATCGAGATCAACAATTGTAGGTCCATTATCTTTGTTACTACAGGCTGAAGCGTTCCCCCCATTTTGAATAGTTCCTGCCGAAGGTTGTGGAATTACCGTAGCAATTACTTCTTCTCTTCCCGAAGGGCAGTCGTTCAAGGTTGCTTCTACCCAATAACTTGTTGTTTGCAAAACATTAGGCATCAAACTAGTACCTGAACCCAATACTATGTTGCTGGTGGCACTTGCATACCAATTTATGGTAGCATTAATTGACACCGAAGCAGTTAGGGTTACTAAGCCCGGCCCACATCTTTCTGCTCCACTAGTAGAATCAACCGTAGGCACCAGTTTGGATTCTAAGGTCAACGCCACCACAGGGCTCGCACAATCATTAGTTTCATCATGATAAAAACCATAATAGGTACCGGATTGTGGGTTTTGAACAACAGCATTCTGCACAATATTAGTGATAGGGTCTGTTTGACTTGATGACCATTTCAATGGATTATTACTAGGTCCTGTATTTGGGGCGTAGTCGTTTAATGTAACATTATCAGGTATCGGGCCACAAAAAATGGTCGGATTCGAATTCAGTACAGGCGCAACATTACCGGCCGTACAGGGGTCACAGTCAGTAACTGTGATTGTTACCGACGAAGATGAATTGGTACAAGGAGCTACAGCTCCAGTAGTAGTATAGGTGAACTCGTATACACCTGCCGGTCTATTGTCAAAATTAATCATGTTGCTATTTGGAATAGTCCCAACTGATGGGCCACCGCTTTGAGACCAACTTCCAGCATCTTCACCAGTGATTACATTATCCAAGTCAATTATTCGGGGAGTAAAAGCGGGATCTGCATTGTTACATGCACTCACGTTAGTGGTAGTGCCCGGTGAAGGAGAATCATTCAGGGTGATTGTCAGTGCCGCTGAAGATGGACTAGTACAGAAAGTAGATCCTGTGCCTGCCACAAAAAAAGCATAATAAGTGTTAGACCCTGCTTGGGTAACCGCAGTTCCTGATAACAATTGGGCTTCTGTTGGATTAGTTAATAAGCTCCACCTTAATTGTGCTCCTACAGGCACCGACCCCGAATAAAAAGTACTCAAATCTACACCTACGACATCACACAATGAAGTTGGTTCATTATCTAAAACTGGCGCAATGTCACCTGCGAGGCAATCATTATCAAAGATGGTCACCGTGCCAGAATTGGGAGTACCTACTTGAAAGAGCAGATTATTACTAGGGTTACCTAAGGTAATTATAACGGTTTCATCATCCTCCAACAAGATATCATCGTTCGGTTGTACTTGTAGAGTTTTTGAAAATGTTCCTGCCGGAAAGTTCAAGACAGTTTCGCCAATTATGGTGTAATCCATAGCGGCACCCAAATTGGCGGAGCCACCAATACTGTAAGGTAAAGTTACCGTAGTTCCTGTAACATTTTCCTTGTCTAACTCAATTAAAAAACTACCACTACCTCCCGGAGTAGACGGAGTTTCCTCAACAGCATTCGCGTCAACTGCAGTTATGGTAAACGTACCCATATCCCCATTATTAATAGTCGCCTGAGCACTATTTTGAGTAGGGCTAATGGTTGGGCTTCCAAATCCACCCACAACGCTGGTAATAGTAATAATTACAGATTCTTGTAGTTCAACCAAATCATCGTCGACAATACCCGAAAGCACTATATCTATTGAATTCTGAGTAGCTTGAATTATTGCGCTACCTGTTACAAGATTTACTGAACCCGTTAGTGAAGTATAGTCACTATTAGGTGTTGCAGTACCCGAAACAGAATAATTCACCTGTACACCAGGAGAAAAAATCCCATTATGAGAAAATGTAAAAGTAGCCGTATTCGGTGGAGCTGGTACTGTTACTTCGGAACCAGTTGCATCAGTAGCAGAAACAGATACCTCCTGCGCTTTTAAGAAACTACCGATAAGTAGCAACCCTAAAAAGATGAATCCCTTAAAACCATCAAGGAATTTAATTGATTTTACCAAATGTCTTCTTTTCAATTTCATAGGCTGTGAACGCAATTCAAAAATTCACTTCATAGCACGAATAGGTAATAAATACGGGTAAAATTTGGGATTCAATATTACTAAAAAAAACACCCATTACCTTAAATAAAGGTTTAAATTGGGGTTTTATAGACGAAATACAGTCTGCATAGACAAAAGTATTTACGCTAGAACTGCCGACGCAGTTTCCACCTCTGAATTTATTTTTTTAACCAGTCCTTGCAAAACCCTTCCAGGACCAACTTCAGTGAAATGGTTTGCTCCATCTTTTATCATGTTTTGTACACTTTGGGTCCATTTTACAGGAGCTGTCAACTGTAACATCAAGTTTTTCTTGATTTCCTGAGAATCACGGACCGCAGTGGTCGTAACATTCTGATAAATAGGGCACTTTGAAACGTTAAATACAGTTTCCTCGATCGCAGCAGCAAGTTCTTCACGGGCTGGTTCCATCAAAGGGGAATGAAATGCACCACCTACTGGAAGTACTAGTGCTCTTCGGGCCCCTGCCTCCTTCATTCTATCACATGCGTTATTGATTGCGGAAACTTCTCCTGATATAACCAATTGACCAGGACAATTATAATTAGCCGCGACCACTATACCGGGCGCATCATCACAAATCTGTTCCACCAATTCATCATCCAATCCTAATACCGCTGCCATAGTACTTGGTTGTAACTCACATGCCTTTTGCATGGCCATGGCTCTTTGCGATACTAATTTCAGACCATCTTCAAAATTCAATACCCCATTGGCCACTAAAGCTGAAAACTCCCCTAATGAGTGCCCAGCAACCATTGCTGGTTTGAAATCTTCTCCCATGATCTTACTCAAAATCACAGAATGAAGAAATATGGCTGGTTGGGTAACCTTGGTTTCTTTTAAGTCCTCAGGAGTACCCTCGAACATAATATCTGTAATAGGGAATCCTAGTATCTCATTAGCGTCTTCGAACATCTCCTGAGCCAAGGGGTATTTCTCGTATAGATCCAAACCCATACCAACAAATTGCGCGCCTTGTCCCGGAAAAATATATGCATTCATAAATCCTGTTTTGAGCGGCAAAAATAAGGAATAAAAATGGGTTGAATAGTACGTTATCTAGGGATTAAAATTTCTTGATATTACCATAAGCTAGCCTACCTTTTAACAATCAAGAGGAAGATAACCCTACCGCTTGTAATCACTCTTCTTTGAACCAACTTGAGTATTTGACATAGTTATTCGCAATTCTGTCAATCTCACCCGAGCTTAACTCAGGACTAATATCTTTAATCTTCCTTGCTGGCATTCCTGCGAAAATACTTCCAGCCGGAACATGAGTACCTTTTGTAAGCACAGCGCCGGCAGCAACAATACTGTTACTTTCAATAATGCAGTCATCCATTATTATACTCCCCATACCAATCAGCACATTGTCTTTAATGGTACATCCGTGAACGATAGCATTATGTCCGATGGATACATTGTTACCAATTGTAGTCGGTGATTTTTGATAGGTACAATGAACTACAGCGCCATCTTGTACATTAACTTTGTCTCCAAGTTTGATGAAATGCACGTCACCCCTTAAAACAGCATTAAACCAAATGCTACATTTATTTCCCATACTTACTTCACCTACTACAGTGGCATTTTCGGCGATGAAACAATCCTCTCCAATAACAGGTGTCTTTCCATTTACAGTTTTGATAATCATTTGGTCTATTTTTTTTGAAAGTGTCTTAGAAGTACGCTAATAATTCTTTTTTCTTAGCAGCGGAGACCAATAGTTGTTTTCCATTGGAAACTACTACACTACCCCCTTTCCCTTTTTTATATTTCACAACTTCATTCACATTAACCAAATACGATTTATGAATTCTTGCAAATGTGAACTCCGAAAGTGCTTCCTCAAAATATTTCAAGGTCTTGCTTACTAGTATTTTCTTGTTTTCTAG
This sequence comes from uncultured Maribacter sp., assembly GCA_964614665.1. Lineage (GTDB taxonomy): Bacteria > Bacteroidota > Bacteroidia > Flavobacteriales > Flavobacteriaceae > Maribacter_C. The sequence continues at coordinate 2,122 of CAZTLZ010000079.1, read as the reverse complement.
GTAGATCTCAGTATAGTTGTCATCAGCTTTGCAATAAAGGATGTCAGAAACATTTAAAACCTGGAAACCATCTTGTTGGGGGAGTGTAATCTTACCATCCACCTTGTTTAATTTTGGTTTTAGTACGCGATCTTCAAGTGCATCTTCTTTTTGCCTAATCTCCTTGACATAATCCACAGCTTTGATCAATTCATCAATGTTTATGGGTTTCATCAAGTAGTAGGCAGCATGATTGTTCAAGGCATCAATTGCGTATTGGTCGTAGGCGGTCACAAAAACAGTCTCAAAGGTTCTTTCTGGTAATTGATCCAGAAAATCAAAACCTGTGCCGAAAGGCATCTCGACATCAAGAAAGACCAAATCAATAGTGTTTTTTCCAATAAGTCCTTTAGCCTCCTGAATCGACGTGGCTTCACCTACCAAATTTACATCCGGGCAATATTTTGACAAATAATTACGTAATATCTCACGACTATTTGCCTCATCCTCTACAATAATTGCGGTTAAGGGCATACTTAATCTTTTTTTAAGGTAAATACTACTTTAGTTCCTGTACCATCGCTTTCCAAATCCGATATATCTACGTCAACTTTATCCTTGTACATATCATTCAAAATCGAAACTCTTTTTTTGATGTTGCCCATACCTTTTGACTTTTGCCTCTTTTGATTCAGTGTTTTTAATTGAGCCGATTTCTTTCGGCCAATACCATTATCGGAAATTGTAATGACGAGTGAATCTTTATCTTTTTGTTTTAAATCGATTTTCAAATACCCTTTTTCTTCTTTATATCTTAATCCGTGCCAAATAGCATTTTCTATATAGGGTTGTAATAACATTGGTGGTATATGAAAGGCTGCTATATCAAGATGTTCATCAACAGTGACCTCGTACTCGAACTTATCTGGAAATCGGGAATGTTCAAGTTTTACATAAAGTTGCAATAACTCCAGTTCCTTAGACAATGGAATGAAATCTTCCTCAGAATTTTCCAATACCGACCTCATTAAAGTCGAAAATTCACTCAAATACCTATTAGCACTTCGTTCATCACTCTTCGCTATATAGTTGTTCACTGAATTGAGTGCGTTGAAAATAAAATGTGGGTTCATTTGTGAGCGCAACGATTTCAAAGCCAAGAGATTGTTGGCCAATTTTTGTTGCTGATTACTACGGTAGAAAAAGAAAGTTGCCAAGCCTAACATTATCAAGCCGAGAATAAGCGAATAAATAACCCATTTTTGTCTTCTATTATTCTCACGGACCAATTCTTGTTCGGTCAAGGCCAAATCATATTTACTTTGTGACAGTTCACGTTCTTGTTCCAAACCAGAGATACGGCTTTGTTTGGTAGAAATTTCACGATTAAAACGTGCTGCTCTTGAAATTTCTTGCTCTTTACGAATGTATAGGGTATCAACTACGGAAACATAGTCTTGATACGTTTTTAAAGCTTTGGTAAAATCTCCCCTGTACTCGTAAACCTCAGACAATTTACGTGTCGCATCTTTTTGTACTATGAGATCGTCTTCAGTATCAGCCTGAACAATACTTTTCTCCAGATATGGGATGGCCTCCTCATATTGATCTTGTGCTATATAAGCGTTCGCAATCTTATAATTAATACGTTGGGCTGAAATCGTATCGGCCACTATTGATATACCTTTAGTTTCTACCTTGGCCTCAGGCAGCTTGTCTAACTCATTAAGACTTTTTTTACGCAATTCAATCTCTTCAACATACCTTCTTTTTTTGTTATAGAAATCAGCCACTTTCTCCTTCTCTTGAATGGCCCTCTGCGGGGCTTGACTTTCTGCCAGTTTCAACGAATTACCATAAAATCCTTCAGCTTCTATGGCCCGGTTATCTTTTGCGTATGCATCCGCAATTTTCGAGTTCAAATCGGTCATTTTCGGAGCGATTTGATTTTTCTTAGCTACTACCAAACCTTCCTCATAGAAGTCGACCGCCTTATCTATTTGGCTCAATCCAGTATATGCATCGCCCAAACCTTCAAACAACTGAACTTGCTGAAACGGTATCATACCTTTGATTTTGGTCAATGGAAGCAGTGTGGCCTCAGCGCTTAAATAATCATTATTCAATAAGTGCGCATGGCCCA
>CAZTLZ010000078.1:12815-15743 GCA_964614665.1 uncultured Maribacter sp. | reverse complement strand
TTTACAAAACGCTCATTCGAAAGCTTCTTTTGAACCGAGGTCAAAAAGCCTTTGGTGTATTTTAACTCCTCTTGAATTTTAGCGATTTCAGCTTCTACATCAATTGCCCCACTTACCGGAATAAAATATTCGTTTGATTTTACGCGAAATGATAAGGCGCCATCAACTGCAGCATCAACATAAAAGATTTCTGAAACATTGGTCAATTTTTGAATTACGGTATCCCAAGCTTCAGATACCTTTTCTTCATTCAATACAGAAACTTCCAAAGCTTCTTTCATGGGAATATTCTTTTCCTTTCTAATAGTACGAATACTTGAAATTACAGCATCTGCAAATTCAAAGCCCCTGATTAATTCGCTGTTGACCGAACCGACCTTTGGCCATTCGGCTATGATTAATGCTTGCTCAGGAGTTCTTTCTGAAACACGCTGCCAAACCTCTTCAGTCAAGAAAGGCATAAAAGGATGGAGCAATTTTAGGTTCTGCTCAAAAATGTCAATGACCTCGTCAAAGGTTTCCCTATCAATAGGTTGCAGGTAGGCAGGTTTGATGATTTCCAACAAAGAGGAACTATAATCGTCCCAAACCAATTTATAAATCGCCATTAAGGCATCTGAAATACGGTATTTACTAAAATGGTCCTCGATTTCAACCAAAGTCTGATTGAACTTCGATCGGTACCAAGAGATTCCTAGTTTTGAAGCTTCCGGTTGAGGCAGGTCTGCTATCTCCCATCCTTTTACCAAGCGGAAACCATTCCATATTTTATTTGCGAAATTCTTGCCTTGTTGGCATAAATCCTCATCGAACATTAAATCGTTTCCGGCCGCAGAGCTCAAGAGTAAGCCCACACGAACACCATCGGCGCCATATTCTTCAATGAGTTTTAGGGCGTCAGGCGAATTACCCAAGGACTTTGACATTTTGCGACGTTGCTTGTCACGAACCAAGCCCGTGAAATACACATTTTCAAAGGGCTTTTCATCTCTGTATTCATATCCCGAGATAATCATACGGGCCACCCAAAAGAATATGATATCCGGACCGGTCACTAAATCATTGGTCGGGTAGTAATAGTTGACTTCTATATTATCAGGATTTGTAACCCCATTAAAAACACTCATTGGCCAAAGCCATGATGAAAACCAGGTGTCTAATACGTCATCGTCTTGTCTTAAATCTTCAATCTTGAGATTTGAATTTTGGGATTTGGATTTTGCAGCGGCCAAAGCATCTTCAATGCTTTCTGCAACAACAAAATCATCTTGTCCATCGCCAAAGTAATAGGCAGGAATTTGTTGTCCCCACCAAAGCTGACGTGAAATATTCCAGTCTCGGATGTTCTCCATCCAATGGCGATAGGTATTTTCAAACTTTTTTGGGAAGAATTTGATGTCGTCGGTTTCGAGTACTCCCTTTATTGCAGGTTTCACCAATTCTTCCATCTTTAAAAACCATTGATCGGACAATCGAGGTTCAATAACGGCCTTAGTACGCTCTGAGGTACCTACATTATTCATGTACTGTTCCGTCTTTACCAAAAAGCCCTTTTCTTCCAGTTCTTTTGAAATCTCTTTTCGAACTACAAAGCGATCCTTTCCTTCATAATTTATCCCGAAAGAATTCAAAGTAGCATCGGCATTAAAAATATCGATGGTTTCAAGCTTGTGTTTTTCTCCTAAGGCCTTGTCATTGATATCATGGGCAGGTGTAACTTTCAAACACCCTGTACCGAATTCAATATCTACGTACTCATCTTCAATGATAGGAATTACCCTATTGCACAGAGGCACAATCGCTTTCTTTCCTTTTAAATGTTTAAAACGTTCATCATTCGGGTTGATACAAATAGCTGTATCACCCAATATTGTTTCCGGACGTGTGGTAGCAATTGTAACTTTTTCGTCAGAACCTTCAATTTGATAGGCGAGATAATACAACAGCCCCTGTCTTTCTTCATAAACCACTTCCTCGTCAGAAAGTGTGGTTTGTGCTTCGGGATCCCAATTTACCATTCGATGCCCTCTATAAATCAATCCTTTATTAAATAAATCAACGAATACTTTGATGACACTTGAATAACGTTCTTCATCCATAGTAAAAGCAGTACGATCCCAATCGCAGGAACAGCCCAATTTTTTTAGCTGTTCTAGAATTACCCCACCGTATTTATCGGTCCACTCCCAAGCATGTTTTAAAAATTCCTCTCGGGTTAAATCTGACTTATTGACACCTTCTTCCTTTAATTTGGCCACGACTTTAGCTTCTGTAGCAATTGAAGCGTGATCCATACCTGGAACCCAACAGGCGTTTTTACCCATCATTCGGGCCCTTCGGGTCAAAAGATCTTGAATGGTATTGTTGAGCATATGGCCCATATGCAATACTCCAGTCACGTTTGGTGGGGGGATAACAATGGTATACGGTTCTCTTTCGTCAGGTTCTGAATGAAAGTAGTTATGCTCCATCCAGTAGTCATACCAGCGGTTTTCCGTTATTTGGGGGTCATATTTCGAAGGAATTTCCATGTTTTGGAACAGTTTTTGGTTAAGCATGACGGGTGTACGAAAAACCACCCAAAAATGAATGTTAAATTATCGGATTTCTTAGGTTTTTCAACGGAATCCGAATACGAAACAAAAATAAGTAACGTTAGTAGATAACAAAAGAATTTTGGAGGTTCATTAAAAACATAATACTTTTGAAATTCACCCAAAACAAAAAATCATGAAGAAAATAGTACTTGTATTATTTGTAGGCCTTATGGGCATGAGCTTAACCGCACAGGAAACGGCTGCAAAAATCGAATTCAAAACGGAAACCGTTGATTATGGTGAAATCCAAAAAGGTGCAGATGGGGTTCGTGTTTTTGAGTTCACAAATACCGGAAGCGCACCATTGATTATCAGCAAGGTTAGTTCTAGC